>JAQGNA010000257.1 GCA_028292075.1 Rhodoferax sp.
GCATCGGCGAGCGCTTTGCCCAAGGGCTGTTCCTTCCGGGCGAAGGCCAGCTTGACAACCGTGCGCTGCTCACGGCGATGCTGTCGACGCTGCAGCAGCGTGGTGTGGCGCTGCACTGGCACAGTCCGCGCGAGCCGGCGTCGTTCAGCCCCGGTGCGCCAGGCCAACCTGACTGGGTGTTCGACTGCCGTGGTCTGGGCGCGCGGGGCGCATGGCCGGCACTGCGTGGTGTGCGCGGCGAGGTGGTGCGGGTTCATGCGCCCGAAGTGCGGCTGGCCAGGCCGACGCGACTGGTGCACCCGCGTTATCCGCTCTACATCGCGCCCAAGCCGGGCGACGTGTACGTCATCGGGGCCACCGAAATCGAATCGGAAGACCTGTCGCCGGCCAGCGTGCGCTCGACGCTCGAACTGCTCAGCGCCGCCTATTCCGTGCACAGCGGGTTCGCGGAAGCCCGCATCCTCGAGATGGGGACGCAGTGCCGCCCCACTCTGCCCGACAACCTGCCGGCGATCCGCGCGCTGGGGCCACGGACGCTCCAGGTGAACGGCCTGTACCGCCATGGTTTTCTCATCGCCCCGGCCATGCTCGATTGCCTGCTCGAGCTGGTCGACCTCGGCCATAGCCCGCTTGCCGAACGCTTCGCGCTCAGCACCGGGCCCAAACTTGAAGTGTCTCCATGAAAGTCAACATCAATTTGCAAGCCTACGAGCTTCCGGACGACGCCACGCTGGCGCTGGCCCTGGAGCGCCTGGCCGCCCGGCCGCCCTTCGCCGCAGCCGTGAACCAGCAGTTCGTGCCGTCCGGCCAGCATGCGCAGACGCGTCTGCACGACGGCGACCGGATCGAAGTCATTCAGCCCGTGACCGGCGGCTAAACCGGTCCTTCACCATG
Source organism: Rhodoferax sp. (assembly GCA_028292075.1). The sequence goes on from JAQGNA010000257.1 coordinate 895, forward strand.
TCCATCCTCCAACATTCCGATCCGCGCACGGTGCCCGCCGCACCGGCCCTGCCGACCGAGTTCGCCGCCGGCGCGGCAACGAAGGCAGGCGACCTGCTGGTCCTCTACGGTCAAACCTTCGACAGCCGGCTGCTGCTCGGCACAGCCCGCTACCCATCGCCAGCCGTGATGGAAGCCGCCATCCGACGCGCCCGCCCGGCCATGGTCACCGCATCGCTGCGGCGCCAGAACCTGAGCGCGGCCAGCGCCGAAGCCACGCCGAACGCCTTCTGGACGCTGCTGCGCCAGCTCGACGTGCCGGTGCTGCCCAACACCGCCGGCTGCCACAGCCTGCAGGAGGCGATCACCACCGCCCACATGGCGCGCGAGGTGTTCGCCACCGACTGGATCAAGCTCGAACTCATCGGCGACGACTACACGCTGCAGCCCGACACGCTGAACCTGGTGGAAGCCGCCAGCCGCCTCATCAAGGACGGCTTCAGGGTGCTGCCGTATTGCACCGAAGACCTGGTGCTGTGCCGGCGCCTTGTGGACGTGGGCTGCCAGGCCGTCATGCCATGGGCGGCACCTATCGGCACCGGCAAGGGCCCGGTGAACCCGTACGCCATGCGGGTGCTGCGCGAGCGGCTGGACGTTCCGATGATCGTCGACGCCGGACTCGGCCTGCCCTCGCACGCCTGCCAGGTCATGGAATGGGGATTCGACGCGGTGCTGCTCAACACCGCCGTGGCCCTGGCGCAAGACCCGGTTCGCATGGCTGGCGCCTTTGCCGACGCGGCGGCTGCCGGGCGGGCCGCCTATCTCGGCGGTGCCATGGCGGAACAACATGCAGCGCAGCCCAGCACGCCGGTGCTCGGCACACCGTTCTGGCACCAGACCGGTCCGCAGGAGGCCGCATGAGCCCGAACACGGCCCGGGACGCGGGTGACGCGCCGGCCAATGTCGCCGCCATGGCAGATGCCATCTTCGCCTGCCATGCAGCTACTTTCGACACGTCCCAAGACGGCGGCGAGGCCGCGTCGGCAGCTGGTGACAAGGCCGACAACGGTGCACAGGCCTCCGTCTACCTCGCGGCGCGCCAAGCCACCGAGAATCTCGGGTTCATCCCCATCGACGCTGCCTGCCTGGCGCGGGCCTGGCAGGCGCAGACCGTACGCACCGGCGGCTTCGACCCGGCCGCATGGCCCTCGCATCCCGCCGACTTCGGCTTACACCAGGGGCCGCGCGACGACGCATTCCCCACCTGCCCGCAGCGCCTCGGCCTGTATGCCGTGCTGCCCGATGCCGCATGGGTCGGGCGCATGGCGCGCGCCGGCGTGCCCACAGTGCAGTTGCGCTTCAAATCGGACGACGCGGCTGCCGTGCGCCGCGAAGTCGCTGCCGCCGTGGCGGCCGTGCGGGGCACCGCCAGTCTTCTGTTCATCAACGACCATTGGCAAGCCGCGGTGGATGCGGGCGCCTACGGCCTGCATCTGGGTCAGGAAGACCTCGATGCGCTGACTGCGGCCGAGGTTGCGGCGTTGCGGAGCGCGGGTATCCGGCTTGGCGTCAGTACCCACGGCTATGCCGAAATGTTGCGTGCCGACGCGGTTGGCCCGAGTTACATCGCCATGGGCGCGGTTTTTTCGACCACGCTCAAGAAGATGGCAACGGCGCCGCAGGGTCTGGCCCGGCTCAAGGCCTATGCAAGCCTGATGCGCCACCATTCGCTGGTCGCCATTGGCGGCATCGACGCCGCGCGGTTGCCCGCGGTGCTCGAAAGTGGCGTGGGTTCGGTGGCGGTGGTGCGGGCGCTGGTGGCGGCCGATGATCCCGAAGCCCTGGCCGCGGCGCTTCAGGCCGAGATCGCCCAAAAAGGCGTCATCAAGCGTTGAATAGAAGGCAGAAAAGTGTAGCCCGTTAGACGGCAAGGGTCCGTGTCAGTCCGACGCGGCGCCGTAAGCTGCGCAAAAGTCGAAGAAGGCGTCCAGCTCGGTCGATTTGTCGAACACCGCATCCGCTCCCATGGTGGCGCAGCGGTGGCGAATCTCGGCCGTGGCGTAGTTCGTGAGGATGATGACTCGCTGGTGTGGCAGCCGCTGGTTGCAAGCCCGCAATACGTCCAGCCCGGAGCCCTGTCGAAGGAACAGGTCTACCACCGCCACCTGCCAGTTTGCGCCATGCAGGTCCAGCGCAGCGGTCGCTTCGTCCAGCGTCTCGGCCACGGCTACCACCCGCATGTCGCCCAACTCCTCCATGCTCGGGATGAGTACTTCGCGAATGCGATTGCTGTCCTCGACAAGGATGGTGTTGCTTGGCATGAAACCAGAAGAGCCGTTTGGTGATTTGGCTCGACTATAGGGTGCCGTGGCGTCGCCGGTGTAGTCCAAGGGCCCATCGGCAGCGCAGGTGACTTCGCTTGCCTCGCCTGATTGCACAATGCGAGCGAAACCTGCGGGCGGTTGGTACCCGGCGGCCAGCATCTTGCCGTTGCTGCCGGATGCCACCCTTCCCCACTACGGCGTCAGGTCACTGCCGTGGCCTTCGCCCGGAACCGCCGCGTCCAGTTATATTGCCCCGCTTGATCTCTCAGTACACAGGCTTCTCCACATGACGAATGACACGACTTTCGACGAGAAAGCCATCGCGGCCGAAATGCACGGCATCGCCCAGATGGCCATCCTCGAATGGTTTGCCGACCTGCTGCGCATTCGCCTGGCCAGCCAGTCGAAGGCCCAACGGGCGTTGACGCTGGCCATCCTGCAGGACGGCCTGCAGGACGTGCTCACCCGGCATGAGACGCAGACTTATGCGAGCCCCGTGTCGCCGATCAACGCCATGAAGTCGATGCACTTCAAGCAGGCGTTTGGCAAGCTGTCGGAAACCTTGATGAAAACCATGGGAAGTGGCCTGACCGACGCCGAAAAGGCGTCCATGGCCTGAACGGCAGGCGCCACGAAAAAAGGCCGGACCTTGCGGACCGGCCTTTTGGCGACCAGGCGTGTCATCGCGCGATGAGTTGCCGTGAACCGTCGCTCGACACTCAATCAGGGCTTTTGCCAAACGCGCAAGTATTGGATGCTCATGCGCGCCGGAAAGTCGCTCTTCGATTGTGGTGGGCCAGGCCACGCTCCACCCACCGCCAGGTTCACCAGCAAGTGCGCTGTGCCGCCATCCGTCCAGTCCCGGTGCAGCCAGTCGAAACGCTGGTCCACGACCAACTGGTTGTCCACATAGTGACGTACGCGCTGCGGTTCCCAGAGGACCGCAAACGTATGGTAGTCGGCCGCGTAGTCGAAGCCTGGACGGTAGCTCTTCCACTGGTTCAGTTGGGAGTAGTACGGCGCATAGCTCTTGCCGTCGCCCGCATGCAGGATGTGAAAGCTGTTGTTCGTGGTGTCGCGCCCGTTGTTCACGATCTCCATGATGTCGATCTCTGGTGGCCATTTGGCGTCCTGCGGGTTCAGCCAGAAGGCAGGCCACATGCCCCGCCCTGGCGGTACCTTCATCCGTCCTTCGATATAGCCGTACTTGCCCGACCATTTGGAGCGCACCATGCCGCTTTCGATCTTGCCGGTGGCCAGTTCGCCAGGCACCCGGGCGACGAGGTCAAGACCCTTCGGCGTGATTTCATGGTTGTTGTTGTCGCGGTAGACCTCCCACTCGTCGTTGAGCCGGTCCAGCGTGCCGTTGGCATAGATGTACCGTGTGGAGAACTCGCTGCGCATCTGTTCAAGCGTCGTGATGTTGACGCCAAAAGACCAATCCTTGACCAACCGGTAGTTCTGGTTGGCGATCGGTGGCGGCACCGCCGGACCGGCTTGCACGCCGACCGAAGC
>JAQGNA010000265.1 GCA_028292075.1 Rhodoferax sp.
GGCCGTGCTGGTCCACAGCCTCATGGCAACGCCGCTCCAGCGCGCCTGGTGGGCGCTTGCGTGCAACCTTGCCTTCGTCACCAGCTACATCGACAACGCGGTGCAATTGCTGCCGTTGGCCGGCTTCGTCGTCGCCGGCTACATCGGCGTCGAAGCCAACCGCCGAGCCCGCTCGTCGGCGGTGCTGTGGACCACGGTCGCCCTGATGGTGGCCGGCTTCGTCTTCCTCAAGAAATACAGTTTCCTCGGCGCCGGCGCGCAGCTGCCGTTTCCGTACCTGCTGATCGGCCTGTCCTACGTGCTGTTTCGCCTGCTGCACCTCATCGTGGACGCGCGGCAGGGGGAGCTGGACCGGCGCATTCCGGCCCTGGCGTTCTTCAATTACACCTGCGGTTTCCTGACCTTCGTGGCCGGCCCCATCCAGCGCTACCAGGACTTCGCACAGCAGGCGGCGGTGGTGCCACGGCCCGACGCTGACGAGGTCTGGCAGGCCACCGCGCGCGTGGTGCGCGGCTTCGTCAAGGTGGGCGTGGTGTCCGCCGCCATGAAGTATCTTTTCGACACGGCGTCAGGTCGCTTGTTCGATCCGGCCCAGGCAACAGCCACCGTGGGGGTATCGGCCTGGCTGTTGTACCTGACCGCTGCGGTGTTCTACACCGGCTACCTGTATGCCAACTTCGCCGGGTACATGGACATCGTCATCGGCGTGGGCAGGCTGCTTGGGCAGGGGTTACCGGAAAACTTCAACCAGCCCTTTCTTTCCCGCAGCTTTCTCGATTTCTGGTCGCGGTGGCACATGACGCTTTCCGACTGGTTCAAGACTTATCTGTTCAACCCGTTGCTGACCTGGATGGCGACGCGCTTCACCGCCCCTTCGGCCGGCCCCTATCTGGGGGTGGCCGCATTCTTCGTGACCTTCCTGGTCATGGGCCTGTGGCACGGCAGCACGGCGGTGTTTGCCATCTACGGGCTGCTGATGGCATTCGGCGCCAGTGCCAACAAGCTCTGGCTGGTGATGGCCGTGGCCCGCTTCGGCAAGAAGCGCTACCGTGCGATGGGCGAGCAGCCCTGGGCCGTCTACCTGTCCCGCGGTCTCACGCTGGCGTACTTTGCGCTGGCGCTGACCTGCCTTTGGGTGGACATGCCGCAGCTGGCCGGTCTCTGGAGCAGGGTGGGCCCGGTGGGTCTGCTGGCGTGCTACGGCGGGCTGGCCGGGCTGGCGGCGCTGGCCTTCTTCGCAAGCGACCAGGTAGCGGCATGGGCCCGGCCCGGCCTTCAGGGGCTGGTGCGGCATTCGGGTGGGGCAGTGGTGCGCCAGCTGGGGCTGGGCCTGCAGGTGCTGATGATCTTCTCGGTGTCGTCGTTCTTCCACAAGGCACCCGAGTTCGTGTACCGCGCATTCTGATGAAGATCCTTCTCAAACAATTGGCCCAGCTCATCGCCTCGGTGCTTGCGCTGTACGGGGTGGTTCTGGTGGCGAGCCTCCTGCTCGTACCGCGTTCGGAGCCGGGCAGCCGGCTCAACACCGCCAAGGCCGGGTCGTCGTTGTTCCTGACCGAGCCGAAATACGTGTTCATGACGAGAAGCCAGCTCGACACCGCGGCCGAGAAAGTGATCCTGGTGGGGGCATCGAACATGCAGGCCGGATTCAAGCAGGCCGATGTGCAGGCGCTGATGCCAGGGGTGGAGGTGCACAACCTTTCGGTAGGCGGCTCCAATATCACGCAGATCGAGCAGATCGTCGGCCTGGTACAAGAGGCGCAGTCGCCCGACGCACGGCGCGGCGCCACCTTCGTCATCGGCCTCTGGTACGGCGTTTTTGCCGCCGACAAGGCACGCTGGTACACGCCCGAGCGGCATGCCGGCGACACCGATATCGACATTGAACGCTATCGCTACGGCTTCTACCGTCGATCGGCGGAAGGCCCGGTACCGGTCCTGCCCGCGCGCGCGCTCGACCTCGGCGTGGGTCTGATCCACCCCTACCTGGTGCTCGACTGGACGGCCCGCAACGTCAACACCGCGGTGCGGGCCAGGCTGCCCGGCGGCAAGCCGGTGACCAGCGACGCGCAGCGCAATGCGGTGGTGCTGAACACGGCCCAACGCCAGCACTACCTCAGCTATTGGCGTGAGTACATGGGCGGTGTCGATGCGCTCGAGGATGCGCCGTTCGCAACGCTCGACCGCATGGTCGACAGCCTCCGCGCCAGCGGCGCGCGGGTGGTGCTGGTGGACCTGCCCATTCCGCATTGGCATGCCGAGGGCGCCATGCTGGCGCAGGACTACCGCCGCCGCATCGACCCACAACTCGAGCGCCTTGCCGCCTTACCGGGGGTGCGCGTGCTCAAGTTCGGCGACGACGACGCCGATGACGATTTCAGCGACGAGGTCCATCCCAAGCCGCGCGTGACGCCGCGCTGGGCATCGCGCCTGACGCAAGGGCTGCAGCCCGGACCCGACTCCCTTCAGAAGCTTTGAAAGAGACCCATGGACATCGACACCATCTACACGCGCCTGACGCCCATCTTCCACGACGTCTTCGACGACGAAGGCATCGTCGTTACGCCGGCCCTGACCGCCGACGACGTCGACGAGTGGGACAGCCTTGCCCACATCCGACTGGTGTTGGCCATCGAGAAGAAATTCGGCCTGAAGTTTTCCGCGGCCGAAGTCGGGCGACTGAAGAACGTCGGTGAGTTCGTGGCATTGATCCAGGCCAAGAGCGCATGAGCCAGCCCGCCGAAGCACGGGTGTGGCGCCTCGCCGAGCTGGCCACCGCCGGGCCGGCCCGCGTCGACTTCACCGTCACGGCGGGCGACATGGCGCGGTTCGCCGAACTTTCGGGCGACCACAACCCGCTGCACACCGACGATGCTTTCGCGCGGGGCAAGGGCTTTCAGGGCGTGGTGGTTTACGGCGGGCTGCTGACGGCGAAGGTGTCGCAGCTGATCGGCATGCAGCTCCCCGGCCGCGACAGCGTCTGGGCCGGGCTCAGCCTGGCGTTCCGGAAGCCGCTGTACGTCGGGCAGCCGGCGCAGGTCGAGGCCAGCGTGACCGAGGTGTCGGAGTCGACCGGCATGGTGATGCTGGCCATCACCGTGCGCGCCGAGGGCAAGCTGCTGGCCAAGGGAACGGCGGAGGTGGTCGTTGTCAGCTGATCTCGATTCCGCGGCAGCCGGGGAAGGCGCTGCCTTTCTGGTGTCGGGCGGGTCCGGCGGCATTGGCGCGGCGGTCTGCGACGCGCTGGCCGCGCGCGGCTACCGGCCCGTTGTCGGCTACCACCGCGGTGTGGCCGCGGCCGAGGCCGTGGCACTGCGCACCGGCGGCGAGGCGCTGGCGCTGGACCTCGGCGACGAGGCGTCCATCCAGGCGGCGGCGCGCCGGCTCGAGGCCGGTCCGAGGCTGGCGGGCGTGGTGCTGGCCGGTTCGCCGCCGCTGGCGTTGTCGCCCTTCGGCAAGATCACCGCCGAGGCGATGCTGCAGCAGTGGCAAGTCAACGTGATGGGCCCGCAGATCCTCCTCGCCGAACTCGTGCGGCGCTGCTTCCGGCCGCACAAGCAGGGCGTGGTGGTGGGTGTGCTCACCCAGGCCATGGGCAGCGGTCCGGAGGGCATCGACGGCGCAGCCTCCGGCATGGGCGCCTATGTGATCGCCAAACACGGCATGGCCGGCCTTTTGGCCATGCTGCAGGCCGATTACCGCTGGCTGCGGGTGCGGGCGGTGCAGCCGGGCTACACCGAGACCCGCATGCTCGAGGCCTTCGACGAACGTTTTCTGGCGACCCAGCGGGAAAGGGCGCCGTTCCAGACCCCCGAACAGGTCGCTTCACTGATCCTCCAGCAGGCACTCACCCCATGAGCAACCACCTTTACGCACGGCTCGAATGGCTTGCGCAGCCACCGGCCGACTTCGC
>JAQGNA010000272.1 GCA_028292075.1 Rhodoferax sp.
GCGGCGTAGCCCTTGCGTGAGACGGTGTTGACCGTGGCGCTGCCGTAATTGGGGCCAAAGTAGTCCTTGTCGCCGTCGAGGTAGGTGAGCTGGAATTTCGTGTTCATCTGGTGCGGCTCCCACGCCAGAAAAACGATCCAGTCCTTGCCGCGTTCCTTGCGCGCCACCTGGCTCAGCATGCTCTGCTCGCCGGACTCGACCAGGGTCCAGCCCTCCAGGCCGTAGCTCTTGGCCTCCAGCATTTTCTTGATGTTCTGGTTGGCCGGCGAGCCGGCTTCGATGCCGTAGATCTTGCGGTCGAAACGTTCGGCATGGCGTGCCAGGTCGGCAAAGTTCTTGACGCCCGCCTCGGCAACGTAGTTGGGCACGGCCAGCGTGAACTTGGCGCTGGGCAGGTTGGCCCGCAGCAACTCCATGCCGCCGTCCTTGAGGATCGGCTCCACCAGCGGCTTCTGCGCTGGCATCCAGTTGCCCAGGAACACGTCGACCTGCGACTTCTGCATGCCCACATAGGTAATGGGCACCGACAGCGCGGCAACCTTTTGCTCGTAGCCCAACGCAGAGAGCACGACGCCGGCCATGGCGTTGGTCGCGGTGATGTCGGTCCACCCCGGATCGGCCATGCGCACCTGCTTGCAAGCCTCCGGCTCGGCGGCGACCGCCCATTGAGCCCACCCGAGCGCGGCCGTGACCAGGCCCGCCGTCACCATCCGCCAACCGTATCGAATCGCCATGCCACTCTCCCCTGTTGTTGATCAGTCGTCGTTGTTCTTGGCACTGGGCACGGCGGGATACCGCGCGCGGGCCTCCAGAGTGTCCAGGTCGATGTGGTTGCGCATGTAGCGCTGGCTGGCCGGCTGGTAGGGCTGGTAGTCCCATGACTGGTGTGCGCCCTGACGCTGCGCCGCGTCATGGAAGCGGCGGCGGCGCTGGCTGGCGATCACGTCGGCCCGCAGCCGGGGCAGATCCCAGCGGTCGGCAATTTCGCGGCGAAATGCGGCCAGCAGTTTCGCCACCGTGCCGTCGCCACTACCACTGCCCTCGAACTCGGCGGCCAGGTTGCGCAGCTCGTACGGGTCGCTGGCCAGGTCGTACAGCTGGTCCGGGTCGCCGGGCGAATGGACGAACTTGTGCGTGCCGCGGCGCAGCATGATCACTGGCGCGAGCGCCCCTTCGCCGAGGTATTCGCCGACCACGTCCGCATGGCCGGGCAGCCCATGCAAATGCGGCCAGAGGCTGCGACCATGCACCGGCTCGGGCCAGGCTGGTGGGCGGCCGGCATGGGCCATGTCCACCAGCGTTGGCAAGATGTCGGCAAGCGACACCGGCGCCGCCACGCGGCGGGGCGAGAAACGTGCCGGCGCATGCACGAGAAGTGGGATCCGGCAGGCGTTCTCGAAGAAATTCATCTTGTACCAAAGCCCCCGCTCGCCCAGCATGTCACCGTGGTCGGACAAAAGCATCACGATGGTGTTGCCGGCGGCGCCAGTGGCTTCGAGCGTTTGCAGGATCTTGCCGACTTGCTCGTCCACATACGAAATGGCGCCGTAATACGCATGGCGCGCGTCGCGCACCTGCCGCTCGGTAGGGGCGACGCTGTCCATGCCGCTCACGTGGCGCAAACGCTGTGAATGGGGATCGAGTGGCTGCGGCGCGGCAGGCACGTGCGGCATGTCGATGTCCGCGTCGGCGTACAGGTCCCAATAGCGTTGTGCAATCGCATAGGGGTCGTGCGGATGGCTGAGCGAAACCAGCATGCAGAACGGCCGTGCATCGGTGTCGCGTGCCAGGTCGTACAGCTTCTGCTGGGCCAGAAAGCTGACCTCGTCGTCGAAGTCGAGCTGATTGCTGCGTACGCAGACACCGGCGTCATGGACCGAAGCCATGTTGTGGTACCAGCTTGGACGCACCTCGGGATGCTCCCAATCGGGTGTCCACCCGAAGTCGGCGGGATAGATGTCGGTGGTCAGCCGCTCTTCGAAGCCATGCAATTGATCGGCGCCACAGAAGTGCATCTTGCCCGCGAGGACGGTGCGGTAGCCCGCATGGCGCAAGTGGTGCCCGAAGGTCAGCACCTCCGACGGCAGCTCGGAAGCGTTGTCGTACGCACCGATGGTCGAAGGCAGTTGACCCGACATGAACACATAGCGCGATGGCGCGCAGAGGGGACTGTTGGTGTAGGCCGCATCGAAAACCACGCCTGCCGCGGCAAGGGCGTCGATGTTCGGAGCCTTCGAGACCCGGTTGCCATAGGCCGCAAGAGCCGACGCCGCGAGCTGGTCTGCCATGAGGATCAGAATATTGGGCCGGGACTCAGGCATCATGTCTCGCATTGACCGGGTTTATGTGACGATGCAGTCTACGCAGGCCCCTCGAGGGCGTGAAGCCCTCCTCTTTTTATGCAGGCATCAGATTTTGATATGGCTGAAACACTTCGCATGCTGCCTCTGCAAAGCCTTGCATCGTTCGAGGCGGCAGGCCGGCTGTCGAGCTTCACGGCGGCGGCGAAGGCACTGCAGACCAGCCAGCCGGCCATCAGCCAGCGCATCGGCCTGCTCGAGGAAGCACTGGGTGTGCCGCTGTTCCGGCGTGCGCATCGGGGCGTTGCACTGACCGCGGACGGCTTGCTGCTGTTCACTGCGGTGCGCGATGGCCTTGCCGGTATCGACGATGCGGTGGCACGCATCCGCATGCGGCGCACCCGCCAGGTGTTGACGGTTGCCACCGATTTTGGTTTCGCAACCTGGCTCATGCCCCGGCTCGCGGGCCTGCGCGATCCCCTGCCCGAGTTGGACGTGCGCATCGTCACCACGCAGGAGACGTTCGACATCCGCGGTGAAGCGGTTGATGTGGCGGTGGCCTTTGGCAACGGCCAGTGGCGCGGTTACCAGGCCTTGGCCCTGATGCCCGAAATTGTCCTGCCTGTCTGCAGTCCGGCATTCGCGGCGCGCCACGGCCTGCCTGCCGGCGCCGAGGCGTTGGCCCGGCTGCCGCTGCTCAACCTGGAGA
>JAQGNA010000278.1 GCA_028292075.1 Rhodoferax sp.
TGCGTGGTGAGCGCTTCGCCGCCCACTTCGAGCAAGGGCACGGTGGATTTGACGATGGCGCGCTGGTCGGCGGTGAGCATGGCGATATCCTTTGGGAATGAACGATGCCTGGGCATTGCAAGCGCGGTGCCAGCAGGCCATGCCTTATGGATCAACGCTCTAACGCCGCATGGGTCGATATGACCCGATCCGAAACCGGGTCGTTCTGACACAATCGACGTCGATATGACACCATCTGCCCTGCTCCACGCCCTGGTCCCGCTGGTGGCCGACCTCTCGCGCGAACTCGGCGAGCACGAGCGCTACCGGCGCCTGCTGACTGCGCTGCGTCAACTCGTGCCTTGCGACGCCGCGGCGTTGCTGAAGCTCGACGGCGAATGGCTGGTGCCGCTGGCCACCGACGGCCTGAGCGGCGACACCATGGGCCGGCGTTTCCGCGTGTCGGAGCACCCCCGCTTCGAGGCGCTGATGGCCGCCGCGCGCCCCACCCGCTTTGCGCCCGACAGCCCCCTGCCCGACCCCTACGACGGCCTGGTCGAAGGTCTGACCGGCCAGCTGCAGGTGCACGATTGCATGGGCTGTGCCCTGCACCAGGCCGGCCTGCCGTGGGGCCTGCTCACGCTCGACGCGCTCGACCCCGACCGCTTCCGCCCCGCGCACCTGGAGGCCTTGCAAGCCTTCGGCGACCTGGCCTCCGCCACGGTGGCCGTCGGCGAGCGCATGGCCCGGCTCGCCTCGCGCGCCGAGGACGAACACCAGCGCGCCGAGAGCTACCGCCTGGCCGCCGTCACGCCGCCGCGCCGGCTCATCGGCCACAGCGCCGCGCACCGCCGCCTGCTGAAGGAGATCGAGCTGGTGGGCGGCAGCGAGCTCACCGTGCTGGTGACGGGCGAAACCGGCGTCGGCAAGGAGCTGGTGGCCCAGGCGCTGCACGCCGCCTCGCCCCGGGCCGACCGCCCCATGGTGAGCCTCAACTGCGCGGCTCTGCCCGACGCGCTGGTCGAGAGCGAACTCTTCGGCCATGTGCGCGGCGCCTTCACCGGCGCGGTGGGCGAGCGGCGCGGCAAGTTCGAACTGGCCGACGGCGGCACGCTGTTTCTCGACGAAGTGGGCGAGCTGCCGCTGCCGGCGCAGGCCAAGATGCTGCGCGTGCTGCAAAGCGGCCAGGTGCAGCGCGTGGGCTCCGACCGCGAACACCGTGTGGACGTGCGCCTCATCGCCGCCACCAACCGCGACCTGGCCGCCGAAGTACGCGCCGGCCGCATGCGCGCCGACTTCTACCACCGCCTGAGCGTCTACCCGCTGCAGGTGCCGCCGCTGCGCGAGCGGGGCCGCGACGTGCTGCAGATCAGCGGCAGCTTCCTCGAGGAAATGCGCTCGCGCCTCGGCCTGGGCGGGCTGCGGCTCGATGCCGAAGCCCAGGCCGCACTGCTGGCCTATGCCTGGCCTGGCAACGTGCGCGAGCTGGAGCACCTGATCGGCCGCAGCGCGCTGAAGGCGGTGGGCCGCGCCGCACCGGTGGCCGGTGGCAAGCCGCGGATGGTGACGCTCACCGCGAGAGACATGGACTTGGCACCCACGGCCGCTTCGGCTTCCGCTCCAACTGCCACGGCTGATACAACAAACGATGACAAGGCCGATCCCATGGCAGATCCCCTGTCCGGCGCCATGCCGGCTGGCGGCCTGCGCCAGGCGGTCGAAGCCTACGAACGGCAAATGGTGCAGGACAGCCTGGCCCGCCACGGCCAGAAGCTGTCTGCCGCCGCGCGTGAACTCGGCATCGACCGCGCCAACCTGGGCCGGCTCGCCCGGCGGCTCGGCTTGAAGCCAGCGCCACAAGTCACCATGCGATGACCGACATCACGCCCGTCCCCGCACCGGCGCCCACGCTGGCCCAGCTTCGCCGCTACGCCATCGCGCGCAGCCTGTTCAAGCCGACCACGCTGCCGCTGGCCATCCGCAAACTCGGCTTCCTGCAGGCCGACCCGATCCGCGCGCCGGCCCGGGCGCAAGACCTGATCCTGCGGCTGCGTGTGGCCGGCTACCGTGCCGGCGAACTGGAGCGCCGCTACGCCCGGCTCGGCATCGAGGAAGACTGCCTCGTGAACTACGGCTTCGTCGAGCGCGCCACGCTGGCCCTGCTGCACCCGCGCGTGCCACGCAAGGCCTGGGACGCGACCACCGAAGCCCGTGCCCAGGAGCTGCTGGCCTTCGTCCGCGCCCGAAAGCGGCCCACGCATCCGAAAGACGCGCTCAAGGCCTTTGCACACCATGGCCGCATGACCGGCTACTGGGGCAACGAGCTCAATGTGGGCACCCAGCTGCTGGACGAACTGCACTACCGCGGCCTGCTCCGCGTGAAGCAGCGCGACAACGGCACGCGGGTCTACCAGGCAGTCGTTCACCCACCGCAGCCGCCCGACGCCGCCGCCCGCCTGCTGCGCGCCGAGGCGCTGCTGGACCTGGTGGTGCGCCTCTATGCGCCGCTGCCATCGGCCAGCCTGGGCTACCTGGCCACGCTGCTGCGCCTGGGCGCCCCCGACCTTCA
>JAQGNA010000307.1 GCA_028292075.1 Rhodoferax sp.
CGCCTGCACGACGTCAGGGCAGTTGTGGCAGGTCAGCGAGACGTAGATCTCGAAGTCGAAATCACCGTCGATCGCGCGGATCTGGTCGAGCACTTCCTGCTCGACCTTGGGTGGGTAGCCGCCGATCTGCAACAGCGCGAGGATCAGCGACGTGAATTCATGGCCCATCGGCAGGCCGGCAAAACGCGGGCCGTGGTTCTCGCCAGGGCGGTTGATGGAAAACGATGGCTTGCGGTACGGGTCGTCGCGGCTCTCGGTCAGCTTGACCAGCGGCGACGAATCGGCCACGTCCTTCAGCAGCGACAGCACTTCGCCCGAGGCCTTGCTGTCGTCGATCGAAGCGACGATTTCGATCGGCGCGGTGGCGCGTTCGAGGTAACTTTTCAGTTGGGCTTTGGTGGCGGTGTCGAGCATGATGGACTTTCTATGCAAATGCTTTCAGGGATGAAAAAAGCCCGGGAACCGAGGCGCCCGGGCTTGGGCGCAGGCTGGCGCTTAGATCTTGCCGACCAGGTCGAACGACGGGGCGATGGTCTTGTCGCCGTCATTCCACTTGGCTGGGCAGACTTCGTTCGGGTGAGCGGCGGTGTACTGGGCAGCCTTCAGCTTGCGCAGCGTTTCCTTGACGTCGCGGGCGATTTCGTTCGAATGCACTTCGGCGGTCTTGATGATGCCTTCGGGGTTGATGATGAAGGTGCCGCGCAGTGCCAGGCCCTCTTCGGCGATGTGCACGTCGAATGCGTTGGTCAGGGCATGGGTCGGGTCGCCGACCAGCGGGAACTTGGCCTTGCCGACGGCAGGCGAGGTGTCATGCCAAACCTTGTGCGAGAAATGCGTGTCGGTCGTGACGATGTAGACCTCGGTGTTCAGCTTCTGGAACTCGGGGTAGTTGTCTGCCGCGTCTTCGACTTCGGTCGGGCAGTTGAAGGTGAAGGCGGCCGGCATGAAGATCAGGACGGACCATTTGCCCTTGAGCGATTCATTGGAGACTTCCACGAACTTGCCATTCAGGTAAGCCTGGGTCTTGAAGGGTTGGACTTGCGTATTGATCAGGGACATGTTGACTTCCTTGGTGTTGAGGGTGGAAACGAATGGATAGTATATAGCCATCATTAAGAAGAATTGATAGCTACTGACTATTTAGAGGATTGGCGCGGGCTATACCGCACGACTCAATCCGGCTGTTCCTGTTCTTCGGACAAAGCAGATTGCCAAAGAACCAGGGTTGCAGGATCAGCCTTCGCCAGCGTAGCAGAGGATGGCCAATCCATGGCGGTCCTTGGTGAACCCCTACCCGGCGGCCGCTTCGCTGCGGCGACGGTCAGGGCAGGGCCAGCGCGCGGCCGTCGCTGCGGGGGTCGTGCGCGCCGGTCATCAAGCCGGTGGCGGGGTCGATGCGGATGGCGCCGGGGTGCCCCATCAGCGGGCTCTGCGCCGGCACCCGGGCCAGTTCGTGGCCGCGGGCCGCAAGCTCCGCGAACACGCTTTCGGGCAGGTCGTCTTCGAGCTTGAGCGAATCCCGGGCGTCGGAAAAGGTCTTGCCGAGCAGAAAACGCGGCTTGGCGAGCGCCACCGCTGGCGTCAGCTGGTAGTCGATCATGCGGGTCAGGATGGCGGCCAGCGTTTGCGGCTGGCCGTCCGCACCCTGGGTGCCATAGAGCAGGGTGGGCTTGCCGCCCCGCAGGTACATGCCTGGGTTGAGCGTGTGGAATGGGCGCTTGCCCGGCGCCAGCACGTTGGGATGACCTGCGTCGAGCGAGAATGCCGCGCCCCGGTTGTGCCAGAGCAGGCCGGTGTCGCCCACCATCACGCCGCTGCCCCAGTCGAAATAGACCGTGGCGAGCATGGACACCGCGCGGCCCTGGGCGTCGGCCGTGCCGATGTACACGGTGTCGCCGGTCTGAAAGACATGCGGCCAGGGCAGGGCGCGGCGCGGGTCGATCGCGGCGGCGCGGGCGGCCAGGTGCGCGGGCGACAGCAACCGGCCGGTGGGCACATCGGCATGGTCCGGGTCGGCCACGAATTGGTTGCGGTCGATGAAAGCCTGCTTCACCGCTTCGACCATCAGGTGGAAGTGGTCGGCGCTGCCCTCGGCCACCGTCTGGAGGTCGAACCGGTCGAGGATGCCCATGATCTCGAGCGTCGTGACGCCCTGGGTCGGGGGCTGTAGCGCGACGAGTTCGCCGTCGCGGTAGGGCAGGCGGAGCGGCGCCTCGACACGGGCCCGGGTGCGTGCCAGGTCGGCGCCGCCGAGCGGCGAGCCGGCTTCGGCCAGGCCTCGGGCAATGCGCTGCGCCAGGTGGCCTTCGTAGAAGTCGCGTGGGCCGCCCAGCGCCAGCGCTTCCAGCGTGGCCGCAAGCTGTGGCTGTCGGCGATGGTGGCCGGCAGGCGGCAAGCGGCCGGCCACGAGCCGGGCGTCGAAAACCCCCGGCATCGGAGTGCCGTCGTTCAGGCGGAACTCGAGCCAGAAGCGCTCCGAGGCCGACATCGGAAAGCCGTCGCGGGCCAGACCGATGGCCGGCGCCAGCAGGCCTGACCAGCTGCAACGTCCGCCCCATGTTTCGCGGCTGAGTTCGAACGCCTTGCCCAGCACGTCGACCGCCGCGGCCGTGGTCAGCATGGAACGCGGGCCGCGCACCGGAATCTGCGCCTGTGCGCCGAAGTAACCACGCAGGTCTTCCGCGGCCTGGCCGATGCCGGAGAGCGTCTGCACCGAGCCTTTGCCGTCGGCCAGCACCATGAAGGCGTCGCCACCAAGGCCGCTGAAATGCGGGTAGACCACCCCCAGGCAGGCGGCGATGGCGATGGCGGCCTCGATGGCATTGCCGCCGGCGGCCAGCACGTCAAGCCCCGCCTGCGAGGCGCCCACATGGGGACTGGTGACCATGCCGCCACGCCCGGCGGCTTCATGGGGCTGGAGCGGTTTTTCGTGCGCGGCGAGCACGTCGGGCGGGGCTTTGGGCGAGCGGTGCGGATCAGGGTTCTTCATGTCAAAGCCACTTAGCAACCGCCGTGCCACCAACCGTCCACCCACCGTCAATGTTCCTTCCGCACCTTGGCCACGTACATGTCCTGGTCGGCCAGCCGCACCAGTTCCTCGGCATTGCGCGCACGGCCGGGGTGCATGGCCAGGCCGACGGACGCGCCGAAGCTGTGCCCATGCAAAGGCGTGCCGACCAGGCTCGGCAGCGGCGCCATGAGGGCGTCGCGGATGTGCCGGTGCGCCTGGCGCGCGGCTGTCATGTCGGGCACCTGGTCAAGCAGCACCACGAATTCGTCGCCGGCGTAGCGCGCCACCACATCGCCTTCGCGCGTGGCGCGGCGCAGCCGGTCGCTGATCTCCACCAGCACCTGGTCGCCGCCCTCGTGTCCCAGCGTGTCGTTGATCAGCTTGAAGCGGTTCAGGTCGATGAACAGCACGGCGAAGGGTTGGCGGTCGCTCTGCCGCCGGTGCTGCTCGATGCGGTGGTTGATGCAGCGCATCAGCCAGTCGCGGTTGGTCAGGCCGGTGAGCCCGTCTGTGCGCAGGCGCAGCTGCATCTCGCGGAAGGTAGAGGCGAGCTCGCCCAGCGAGCCATGGCCGCTGATTTGCACCACCTCGTCGAGCTGGCCTTCGCCCACCTGGCGGGCGGCCCGCGTGAGGTGCCGCAAATCAACGCTGACCCAGTCGAGGATCAACAGCCCGAGCATCGCCGCGGCCAGGGCGGCGGCCGCGGCGATCAGCGCCGTGCGGGTCACGTTGACCCTGACACCCTGCATGAAGTCGCTGCGCGGCACGGCGACGACGACCGTCCAGTCGAGCCCGGCGTCGTCTTTCAGGCGGCTGAATGCCATTTGGACGGCCGAGCCGTCCGGTGCGTCGAAGTGCATGGAGGTCGGCCGCGGCGACGGCGATGCGCCGCGCATGGCTTCCTGAACCTGTTGGAACGCTGCCAGCTGCAGCGGGTCGGTGCCGTCACGGGCGCTGACGCGAAGGCCGTTGCCAGCGGCGTCGCGCTGCACGTTGGGCGTGCGCGTCGATGCGATCAGCTGCCCGTTGGCCTCCATCACGAAGGCCACGCTGTGCGGTGTCATGGGGAGCGAGCGCACGAATTCGCTGAGGTGATAGAGCGGCACATCGGTGGCCACCACGCCCTGCAACCGGGCCGCGGCATCGGTGATGCGCTTGGCCCGCGTCACGACCAGGTCCCGGGTGGTGTGGTCGATGTAGACCGCCGTCCAGACCGATGCAGGGCTGGTGCGGGCCTGGATGTACCAGGGGCGCTGGCGCGGGTCGAGCGGAGTGGCGAGAAAAGTTGGCGTGGCCAGCGGCGCATCGATGGCTGCGATGTCGTAAGTGCGCCGCGCCCCCTCGGCGGCGTACCGGACGCGCCATTCAGCCTGACCGCGGCTGTAGCGCATCATGGCGACCATCTGGCCAGCCTCGTTGCCGTAGAAGGCCAGGGCGTTCGAGTCCATGTGCAGCGCGGTCGCCGCCCAAAACCGCTGGCGCAGCGCAGGCTCGTCGGCGGCCAGTTCCGCCGTGGTCACCATGCCTTGGGGAAAGGCGGTTTCGAGCACCGCGGCCGATCCCACCAGGTGTCGGTCAACCGCCTGCTCGATGCGCGCCACCGTCTCCAGCAGCAGGTTGCGCGCCATCATGTCCACCACTTCGCTGCCAGTGCGGTACGACAGCGTGCCGATGAGCGCCGAGACGCCACAAATCAGGGCGATGTAGGGCAGGGTCAACCATTGGCGCAGCGAGAAACGGGAATGCATCGCGACCTCTTTCACTCAGGTCTGGATCGTACACAACATGCCGGCCAATAATCTTCCGGTATGCATCGGTTTGAGGCAGGTCGAGGAATGCGGGTTATCGATAATGAAACTTTTCTTTATCGATAATAAAGTTGCGCCATGAAAATCAATGTGGCAAGTGCAGGAGCGGTAGCGGGGCGACGCAGCGACGAGGTGTACGGCGGCCTGCGCCGGCAGATCGTGCTGGCCGAATTGCCCGCCGGGCAGCAGCTGGTCGAGTTGGAGGTGGCGCGCCAGATGGACTGTAGTCAGAGCACCGTGCGCGAGGCGCTGATGCGGCTGCAGGAAGACGGGCTCATCGTGCGCCAGGGCTACCGCGGCACGGTCGTTTCATCGGTGTCGGCCATCGAGGGGCAGGAGTCGCTCGACATCCGGGCCCGCATCGAGTCGCGCGCCGCGCGCCTGTCGATGGGCCGGTTCACGCCCGAGCGGATCGAAGCGCTGTGCGATTTGGTGCGGCAAATGGAGACCATGGCGGAGCAGGGCGACGAATACGGCCTGTTCGAGCTCGACCAGGCCTTTCACCATGCCCTGTACGAGGCCGCCAACCTACCGGCGCTCATGCCCATGCTCGACCGCTGCTCGCTCTGCAGCCACCGCTACAAGATCACCCAGTCGACCACCCGGCGCACCTTGCGCGACACGGCGCTGCGCCACTGGAAAATCGTCGAGGCGGTGCAATCGGGCCAGGCGGCCGAACTCGAACGCGTGCTGTTCCACCACGTTTCCAGCGTGATCGGCGACGCCGACGTCGCCCCGGCCGAACCCGAGTTGCGCATGTCGCCTGCCATGGCCACGATCTTCCAGCGCCTGCAAAAGGAAGACGGCCATCTGCCGAACCCGATGACGATCCCGCTGGAGCAGGCCCGCCGCAACTTCAACGCCAGCACCGTGCGCTGGAACGTGATCGACACCGAAGCCTTCGACATCGAGGATTTCACCATTCCGGCCTCGGCCGGCCATCCGATGCCAGCGGTGCGCATCGCGCCCCGCGCCGGGGGGCGTCCTGGCACGCTGCTCTACCTGCACGGAGGCGGCTGGGTGTTCGGCTCGGTGCAAACGCACCGTGGCGCAATGGCGCGCCTGGCCGAACTGAGCGGCCTCACCGTGGTCGGCATCGACTACCGGCTGGCACCCGAAGCACCGTTTCCAGTGGGTTTGAACGATGCGGTCTGGGCCTGGCATTGGCTCCGCGCCGCGCACGCGAGCCAATCCGACACCGGCCTTGAGGCGCCATGGTTCGTGGCCGGCGACTCCTCCGGTGCCAACCTCGCGCTCTCGCTGATGCTGGACCTGCGTCATGCCGGCGAGACCCTGCCCGATGCGGCGCTGCTGTTCTATGGCGTCTTTGCGGCCAACCATCAGACCGAATCGCACCTGCGCTGCGGGCAGGGCCAGTTCGGCCTTTCCACCGAGAAGATGGCCTGGTACCGCGCCCACTACCTGAGCGGCGCCCGGCAGGACCCGGCCGACCCGCGCGTCTCGCCTCTGCTTGCCTCGCTCGAAGGCCTGCCGCC
>JAQGNA010000540.1 GCA_028292075.1 Rhodoferax sp.
GACATGGCGGTGGACCGGTTGTGGTTCGCTTGACTCTACCGCTCTCTCCACCGGGCCGTGTGGTCCGCCGGCAGACGTTGTTGTAGGCGGTGGCGATCTCATCAAGGCGCCGCGTGCTCAGGGCACCGGGCCGTCATGGCGCCGGATCGACCGCCCAGCGTGTCACCAGCGGAGGACCCTCGCCCAGGTGGAAGCCGAGCTTGCGGTCGCGCAGCAGCACATCGGCCGCGGTCACGCGGTCGAAGCGACGCAGGTGTTCAGTCCACGATTCATCAGTGATCTGCTCCAGGTAGCGGCTCGGGTCGGCGATGTCGCGGCGCAGTTCCCAGGCCAGCGCACCCTGGCGCAGGCGGCTGCGCCGGCTTTCCTGCATGAGTGCCAGGAATTCCGTCGCGCGCGCCGGGTCGATCAAATATTCGATGGTGGCCACCACATGGCCGTGCAACGGTGGCATGTCCGCAACCGGCACCTTGAACACGTTCGACGGGGTGAGGTCTTCCTCGATGCTGCGGTCGGCCGCCAGCCGCTGCGCAAGGAACATGCCCAGCGACCCCGTCACTGCCGCGATGCACAGGCTGATCTGCACCGTGCCGATGCTGGCCACGTGGCCCCACAGCGCCGCGCCGAAGGCACTCGCGCCCATGATCGCCATCTGGTACATCGACATGCCGCGTGCCCGCACCCAGTTCGGCAACGCGAGTTGCGCCGACACGCTCAGCGAATTGGCGGTGGTGATCCAGGCCATGCCGGCAACGAACATCGCAGGCACGGCCACATAGACATTGGGCGCGAACGCCATCACCGCAATCGACAGCGACTGCAGGTTCATGCCGCGCAGCACCAGCGTGTCGCGCGACATCTTCTGGCGCAGCCGCGGCAGAAACATGGCCGCGCTGATGGCGCCGGCGCCCATCGACGCCAGCAGCAGCGTGAAAGTGGCCGCGTCGCCGCCGTGCAGGTTGCGGGCGATCAGCGGCAGCAGCGCCAGCAAGGCGGTGGAGTGAAAAAAGAACAGCGCGATGCGCAGGAACACCGCCTTCAAACGTGTCGATTGGCGCACGAACTGCACGCCGACGCGCATGGCGCTGAACAGGCGCTCACGGCCGAGTGGGCTGGCCACATGCTCGTGTCGCCAGCGAATCAACACGAAGGCCGACACGACCGAGATGACGGCGTTCAGCACGAACACATAGGCACTGCCGGCACTGGCGATCAGGGCACCAGCGACCAGCGGGCCGACGATGCGCGAGGCGTTCATGGTCACGCCGTTCAGCGCCAACGCCGCCGGCAACTGCGAGCGCGGCACGAGGTCGGGCACGATGGCGGCGAACACCGGCCAGCGCATGGCCAGGCCCACGCCATTGGCGAAGGTGAGCGCCAGCAGCAGCGGCGGCGTCATCAGGTCGAGCACGATGGCCGCGCACAGCAGCAGCGCAACCCCGGCCACCCAGAACTGGGTCACGATGAAATAGCGCCGGCGATCGAGGATGTCGGCCAGCGCGCCGCTGGGCAGGCCGAGCAGGAAGACCGGCAAGGTGGACGCGGTCTGGACCAGCGCCACCCACAGCGGCGAGGTGGTGAGCGTGGTCATCAGCCAGGCGGCCGCCACGTCGTTCATCCACATGCAGATGTTGGCCGCCAGCCAAACGCACCCGAGCATGCGGAAAACGGCGAACTTCAGCGGCGCCAGCGGCGAGTTCGAAGCGGCCGCGGCCGCTTCCGCGGCACTAAGGGAGGGCCGTTCCGACTCGGGCATCTACTTCAAGGGAACTGGCGTGGCCCGGTCGACAGCGACAGCGGTGACGGCGTTCATCGGCGAACCTTCCACCAGGCGGTCAGAATAGGTCAGGTAGACCAGCGCATTGCGCTTCTTGTCGACCATGCGCACGATGCGCAACTTCTTGAACAGCACCGAAAGCCGTTCATTGAACACTTCCTCGCGCGCCGGCAATGGCTGCGAGAACGTCACCGGCCCGACCTGGCGGCAGGCGATGGATGCCTCCGCCTTGTCTTCGGCCAGCCCCAATGCGCCCGAGACACCGCCGGTTTTGGCGCGCGAAACGAAACACGTGATGCCGCCGACCTTCGGGTCGTCATAAGCCTCGACCACGATCTTGTGGTCCGGCCCGATCCACTTGAACACCGTGTCGACCGAACCGATTTCTTCTGCCTGCGCGCCGGCATTCACCAGCGCGATCAGGCAACCCACCCACCATCCGGACCATCGCGTCATTTCGTTCTCCAACAGTCGTCACAGGCACCGATGCCTTGATCCTGAACACCTCGGAACCGGCTCCGCCGGGCGACAGGTGTTGCCCCACGCAGCGGGGGTGGACGGCTACTTGTCGTGAGCCGACCTGGGGGTGCTCAGCGCAAGGCTTCCGGCAATTCGATCTTCACCTCGAGAACTTCGAGGTTGTCCTGGCGCTCCAGGTGCACCTTGATGTCGTCGGCATTGATCGACACGTATTTCGAGATCACCGCCACCAGTTCCCGCTGCAGCGCGGGCAGGTAATCGGGCCGGCTCTTGCCGCGGCCCGTTCGCTCGTGCGCCAGGATGATCTGCAACCGCTCCTTGGCCACGCTGGCGGTTTTTTTCTTTTCCCCCAGCAGGAAAGACAGAAACGACATGGCTTACCTCCCGCCAAACAGACGCTTGAAGAAACCGGGCTTGACCGCCTCGACAAAGCGCATGGGCTTGTCTTCGCCGAGGAAACGGGCAACGACGTCCTTGTAGGCCTCCGACACGTCGCTTTCCTGAAGATGAATGGCCGGAAGGCCCTGGTTGGACGCCTGCAGCACCGACTCCGACTCTGGAATCACGCCCATCAGGGGAATGCGCAGGATGTCCTGAATGTCTTCGAGCGACAGCATGTGGCCGTCTTCGACCCGGGTCGGGTTGTAGCGGGTGATGACCAGGTGCTCCTTGACAGGCGCCAGGCCCTCGATCGCGCGCTTGGTCTTGGAGCCGAGCATGCCGAGGATGCGGTCGGAGTCGCGCACCGAGGAGACTTCCGGGTTGGTGACCACCAGCGCGTCGTCGGCGAAGTGCATGGCCATCAGCGCGCCGGTCTCGATACCCGCCGGCGAGTCGCAGACGATGTATTCGAAGCCCATGTCGCCCAGGTCCTTGAGCACGCGCTCGACGCCGTCCTGGGTGAGCGCGTCCTTGTCGCGGGTTTGCGAGGCGGCCAGCACGAACAGGTTGTCGCACTGCTTGTCCTTGATGAGCGCCTGGTTGAGGTTGGCCTCGTTGTGGATCACGTTGATCAGGTCGTACACCACGCGGCGCTCGCAACCCATGATCAGGTCGAGGTTGCGCAGGCCCACGTCGAAGTCGATGACAGCCGTCTTGTGGCCGCGCAGGGCAAGGCCCGAGGCGAAGCTGGTGCTGGTGGTGGTCTTTCCAACGCCACCTTTACCGGAGGTCACCACGATGATTTTGGCCATGGTTTGCAAGTCTTTCAAATGTCGAATTGTCGAAGAAGAATCGGAATCAAAGCGGCTCCATCACCAGCTTGTCGCCCACCATGCGGACCTGCGCCGCCTTGCCCAGCACTTCGGGCGGCATGGCGATTTCGGAGGTGCGGTAGGTGCCGGCAATGGAGATGAGTTGCGCCTCGAGGCAGGTGCTGAAGATGCGGGCCTCGGCATTGCCGCGGGCCCCGGCGATGGCTCGCCCCCGCAGCGGGCCGTACACGTGGATGTTGCCATCGGCGATCACTTCGGCGCCGAAATTCACCACCGCCAGCACCACCAGGTCGGCCCCACGCGCGTAGACCTGCTGGCCGGAGCGCAAGGGTTTGTCGATGACGAGCGTGGCTACGGCAACGGGTGCCACCGCTTCCTCGGCGGGCGCTGGCACGGCGGCAGGTTGGGCCGCGGCCAACGGCAGGGTATGGGCGATGTCGGGCGTCTCGACCAGACCGGCCGCCGCCGCCGCACCCCGATGGGCGCTGCTGCCGCCGTGAACGGCGATCGGCCGCATGCGGTAGCTGCGCAGCAAGGCTGTCAGGCGGGCGAAGTCGATGGCACCGGCGTCTTCCGGCAGCTGCGCCAGGTTGACGACCACCGGGTCCTGGTCGAAGAAATCGGGCGTGTCGCCGAAGCGCGCCTTCAACTCGCTGGCGAGGGCCGAGAGGTCGTCGGTCTTGAGCAACACCGCAATCAGCGGCAGGGTGGCGCTCTTCAGATCAAAGCAGGCACGGGTGTGCCCAGGTGCTGCGGACATGGAAGGAGTTTGAGCCAAATCGCGGATTTTACTTGCCACGGCCGCCGCGCCAGCGAAGGCTTCGGTGTAACGGGCAGTAGCGAAACGATGCGCCGAGAGAACCCCTCCGCCTGCCAGCGCGCCTGCACGGACGATTGCCCCATGCCGATGCCAGGTGCGGATCCCGCCTCACGACCGCCCTGTTGCCATGCCCGCACTTGTCCGGGCGGCGCTGCCTGCGCGGCAGCCGGCCCCAAGGCCTGCGCGGAGGCCTATCCCGCCGCCACCCGCTGGCTCAGGTGGGCGAGCGCTTCTTCCACCTGGTCCACCAGAATCAGGCAGAGGTCGCCCGGTTGCAGGCGGCCCAGGGCGTGGTCGATGGCGATGAACTCACCCTGGATCTCGTCGACATGGTGCGTGCGCTTGGCATTGGCCAGGCCCTCGCGCAGCAGTCTGACCACCTCGCCGTCGGGACGGCCACGCTGGCAGGCGTCTTCGAACAGGATGACGTCGTCGAAGGCGTCGCCCAGAATGACCGTCTGCTCGCGGATGTCGTCGTCGCGCCGGTCGCCCGCGCCGCTGATCACCACCGACCGCCGCACGGCCGGCATGGCGTCCACTGCGGCCACCAGGGCGCGCATGGCGTCGGGGTTGTGGCCATAGTCGGCGATCACAGTGGCGCCGCGGTAGTCCATGACGTTGAAGCGGCCGGGCGCGTTGTCCGCGTCGTTGGCAAAGCTGGCCAAACCACGGCGGATCGTGTCCCAGCTCTGGCCGGCGCCCCAGGCGGCACCGATCGACGCCATGGCGTTCTCGACCTGGAAGCCGATGGTGCCGTTGCGCGTGAGAGGGATGTCGCGCAGCGGGATTTTCTCGCGCCAGGAGCCCACGGCGGCGACGATGGCGTCACCGTCCACATACACCGTGCGGCGACCCTGGGCGCGGTGCGTGGCCATGACGGGTTGATGGCGGTCCGCCGCGAAGTAGATCACGTGGCCGGGGCAGGCGGCCGCCATGGCCGCGACGATCGGGTCGGCGGCGTTCAGCACGGCGAAGCCCTCGGGCGCGACGTTCTGCACGATCACCCGCTTCAGCACGGCGAGGTCTTCCACCGTGGTGATGTAGTTCAGGCCCAGGTGGTCGCCAGTGCCGATGTTGGTCACCACGGCAACCTGGCAACGGTCGAAGCCCAGGCCCTCGCGCAGCATGCCGCCACGGGCGGTTTCGAAGACCGCGGCGTCGACGTCCGGATGCATCAGCACGTTGCGAGCGCTCTTGGGGCCGCTGCAGTCGCCGCTGTCGATCTGCCGGCCTTCCACATAGACGCCGTCGGTGTTGGTCATGCCGACGCGCAGGCCGCTGCTGGCGAACAGGTGCGCGATCAGCCGTGCCGTGGTGGTCTTGCCGTTCGTGCCGGTCACGGCCACCACCGGAATGCGACCGTCGTCGCCCTGGCCGTACAGGTGGGCCACCATGGCCGCGCCGACGTTCCGGCCCTTGCCATAGGAAGGCGAAATGTGCATGCGGAGGCCCGGCGCGGCATTCACCTCGACGATGCCGCCATGCTGTTCTTCCAGCGGCTTGAGCATGCTTTCACAGACCAGATCGACGCCGCAGATGTGCAGGCCCACCATTTGCGCGGCCGTGACGGCCTGGGCGGCGATGTCGGGGTGCACGTCGTCGGTCACATCGGTGGCGGTGCCGCCGGTGCTCAGGTTGGCGTTGTTGCGCAACAGGATGCGGCGCCCCTTTTCGGCCACCGACTGCGGGTTGAGGCCCTGCGTCGCCAGCCGCGCCACCGCGATGTCGTCGAACCTGATCTTGGTGAGCGAGGTGGCATGGCCCTCGCCCCGCCGCGGATCGGCGTTCACCAGGTCGACCAGCTCGCGCACCGTGTGCACGCCGTCGCCCAGCACCTGCGGCGG
>JAQGNA010000365.1 GCA_028292075.1 Rhodoferax sp.
TCGCTGGTGTTGCCGATCTCGGAGGCTTCGACATAGCTGCCGCAGTCGTGCACGTCCATGCCCAGCCAGTGGCCGGTGCGGTGCATGTAGAACGCGAAGTAGGCGCGCGACGCGATGACGTCGTCCACGGTGCCGACCTTGTTGCGGTCGAGCAGGCCGACGTCGAGCATGCCCTGGGCCAGCACCTTCACCGTGGCCTCGTGCGGATCGGTGAATCGCGCGCCGGCCCTGGTGGCCGCCACCGCCGCGTCCTGGCTGGCCAGCACCAGGTCGTAGAGCGCGCGCTGTGGCCCGGTGAACCGGCCGTTGGCCGGGAAGGTGCGGGTGATGTCGCTGGCGTAGCCGTCCAGTTCGCAGCCGGCGTCGATCAGCACCAGCTCGCCGTCGCGCACCGGTGCGGCGTCGGCGCGGTAGTGCAGCACGCAGGCATTGGCACCAGCCGCGACGATGGACCCGTAGGCCGGGTACTGCGAGCCGTGCCGGCGGAATTCATGCAGCAGTTCGGCGTCGAGGTGGTACTCGCGCACTTCCTGGCCCTCGCGCAGCATGCGGGCCGACAGCTGCATGGCACGCACATGGGCGCCCGCGCTGATCTGCGAGGCCCGGCGCATCACGTCCTGCTCGTGTTCGTCCTTGATGAGGCGCATCTCGTCGAGCACCGCACACAGGTCGCGCTGTGTTTCAGGGCAGAGCGCGCCGTAGCGCACCCGGGCGCGCACGCTGCCCAGCCAGCCGTCGACCTTGCCTTCCAGCCCCTTGTGCGTGGCGAACGGGTACCAGACGGTGCTGCGATTCTCTAGCAGGCGCGGCAGTTGCGTGGCGAGTTCGCTCACCGAATGGGCGCCCTGCACACCCAGCGCATCGGGCGCGAAGTCGGGGCCGAGGCGGTAGCCGTCCCAGATCTCGCGCTCCAGGTCCTTCGGGGCGCAGAACAGCGTGGCATGGCCCTCGCTCGTCAGCACCAGCCAGGCGTTGGGCTCGGTGAAGCCGGTGAGGTAGTAGAAGTAGCTGTCGGCGCGGAACAGGAAGTCGCTGTCGCGGTTGCGCTGCTGCTCGGGCGCGGTGGGAATGATGGCGATGCCGCCGTCGCCGAGCTGGCGGGCCAGGCGGGCGCGGCGGTCGGCATAGATGGCGGCGCTCGCGGTGGTCGATACAGTCATGGAAGATCCTTCTGGCACTCTTGGCCTATTGGGTGTGTTTTACCTTGAATCCTGGGGCCTTGCTGCCGGGCTGGACGCCCGCGCGGCCGGGCTCAGACCTGCGGCGGTGCCGATGCGTTCAGTTCTTCCAGCCGCTCGGGCGTGCCCACGTCGGTCCAGCTGCCGCGGTAGAGCTCGCCGCTCACCCGTCCCTGGGCGATCGCCTTGCGCAACAGCGGCGCCAGCGGCGCGGCCACACCCTGGGCATTGCCCGGCGGAATGTCGCACCAGGGCGGTTCGAACAGCGCGCGGTGGTAGAGCCCGATGGTCGAGTAGGTGTACTGCTGGGGCGCGCGGTCGAGCACGATGCCCGCGGGGCTCAGGCCGAAGTCGCCCGTCAGGTTGTGCGCCGGGTTGGCCACGAGCCACAGATGCGCCAGGGTGCCGCGGTCGGCGAAGCGGCGGGCGGCGTCAGGGTCGAACACGAAGCCCGGCACGAACACGTCGCCGGCCAGCACCCAGAACGTCTCGCCGAGGGACGGCAGTGCCCGCGCCACGCCGCCAGCGGTCTCCAGCGCGCGGCCGAAGTCCACGCCTTCGTGCGAATAGTCGATCGACATCGGCGTCTCGCCGTCGCGCAGGAATCGGTAGCTGAAGCGTTCCGAGATCAGGTGTCCGAGCCAGGCGGTGTTGATCACGACCCGCCGGACGCCGTCGCGCGCCAGCGTTTCCAGGTGCCATTCGAGCAGCGGCTTGCCATGCACCGGCAGCAGGGGCTTGGGCAGCGTGTCGGTCAGCGGACGCATGCGTTCTCCGCGGCCGGCGGCAAGGATCAAGGCGTGGTGGGTCATGGAGGATTCGCCGCAAGGGACCGGCCGGTGGGCACGGCCTGGATATTGGTCTCGAGGCCGTAGCGTATCAGCCCGCCGTGCGCTGCCCGGTAAAATACGGGGTTTCCCCCGAACCCTCGGAACCTTCCCCGGAGCTGCCCTGATGGCGAACAATCAAATGATGGCGAATGCGATCCGCGCACTCGCAATGGACGCGGTACAACAAGCCAATTCGGGCCATCCAGGCGCGCCCATGGGCATGGCCGACATGGCCGTCGCGCTCTGGGGACGTCACCTCAAGTTCAGCCCCCGCAATCCGCAGTGGATCGACCGCGACCGCTTCGTGCTGTCCAACGGCCACGGCTCCATGCTGTTGTACGCGGTGCTGCACCTCACCGGCTACAAGCTGCCGATGAACGAGCTCAAGAACTTTCGCCAGATGGGCAGCAAAACCCCCGGCCACCCCGAGCACGGCCTGACCCCCGGCGTCGAGACCACCACCGGCCCGCTGGGCCAGGGCATCACCAACGCCGTGGGCTTTGCCCTGGCCGAAAAGCTGCTCGCCAAGGAATTCAATCGCAGCGGCGCCCGTGTTGAAGCTGCCGTTGCTGCCGTTGCTGCCGATCCTGCCGATCCTGCCGATCCTGCAACTGCCGCCGCCCCCACCGTCACGCACAACATCATCGACCACCACACCTATGTGTTCCTGGGCGACGGTTGCCTGATGGAAGGCATCAGCCATGAGGCTGCGGCCCTGGCCGGCGCCTGGAAGCTGAACAAGCTGATCGCCCTGTACGACGACAACGGCATCTCCATCGACGGCAAGGTGCAGCCCTGGTTCATCGACAACACACCCGAGCGCTTCAACGCCTACGGCTGGAACGTCATCGGCCCGATCGAGGGCAACGACGCCGACGTGGTGTCCGCCGCCATCGACGAGGCCAAGAAGTCGGCCGACAAGCCCACGCTGATCGTCTGCAAGACCGTCATCGGAAAGGGCTCGCCCAACCGCGCCGGCACCGCCAAGGCCCATGGCGAGGCGCTCGGCGCCGAAGAGATCAAGCTCACCCGCGAGGCCCTGGACTGGCCCTATGCGCCCTTCGTCGTTCCGAAGGAAGTGGCCGAAGCCTGGGATTCCCGGGCCAAGGGCCTGGCCGCAGAAACCGAGTGGGATGTGCGCTTCGCCGCCTACAAGGCTGCCTACCCCGAGCTTGCCAAGGAACTGGTTCGCCGCATGAAGGGCGAGCTGCCGCGCAATTTCGTGCAGACGGCGGTGGACACCGTGCTGGGCGCCCATGCCAAGGCCGAAACGGTGGCATCGCGCAAGGCCTCGCAACTGGCGCTCGAATCGTTCACCGCGGCCCTGCCTGAAATGCTCGGCGGCTCGGCCGACCTGACCGGCTCCAACCTCACCAACACCAAGTCCACGCCAGCGCTGCGCTTCGAGGCCAATGGCGAGGTGGTGCTGGGCACGCCCGTCGAGCATGCCAAGCAGGGCGCCGAGGACGAGTCCAAGGGCAGCACGGGCAGCACCGCCGCGGGCAGCCAGCCGCCGGTGATCATCGGCCGCCACATCAACTACGGCGTGCGCGAATTCGGCATGGCGGCCATCATGAACGGCGTGGCGCTGCATGGCGGCTACATCCCGTACGGCGGCACGTTCCTCACCTTCAGCGACTACAGCCGCAACGCCATCCGCATGGCCGCGCTGATGAAGCTGCGCGTGGTGCACGTGTTCACGCACGACTCCATCGGCCTCGGTGAAGACGGCCCGACGCACCAGTCGATCGAACACGCCGCCAGCCTGCGCCTGATCCCCAACCTGGACGTCTGGCGCCCGGGCGACACGGCCGAGACCGCCGTCGCGTGGACGGTAGCCCTGCGCAACGCCGACCGGCCGACCGCCCTGCTGCTGAGCCGCCAGAACATCGCCTACATCCCCAAGGCCGACTCCGTTGCCGCGCCCGACGCCTCTGGTCTGGACGCCATCGACAAGGGCGCCTACGTGCTGTCCGAGCCGGCCGACGTGGGCCTGAAGCGGCGCGCGCAGGCGGTGATCATCGCGACCGGCTCCGAAGTGCAGCTGGCCATCAAGGCCCAGGCGCTGCTGGCAGTGCGCAAGATCGCCGTGCGCGTGGTCTCCATGCCGAGCACCACCACCTTCGACCGCCAATCGGTCGACTACAAGAGCGCCGTGCTGCCAGCCGGCCTGCCGCGCGTCGCCGTGGAAATGGGCTGCACCGGCGGCTGGTGGAAATACGGTTGCTCGGCCGTGGTGGGCATCGATACTTATGGCGAGTCGGCACCTGCACCGGTGCTGTTCGAACACTTTGGCTTCACGCCGGAAAACGTGGCTGACACCGTCGAGCAGGCGCTCCGAAACAAGTAACCCGGCAGGGGAGCGGGTCGGCCAGGCCATGCGGAAGCAGGATTTTTTATTTCAACCATTGGAGAAACAGCAATGACGATCAAGATTGGCATCAACGGCTTCGGCCGTATCGGGCGCATGGTGTTCCGCGCGGCCGTGAAGAACTTCAAAGACATCGAAATCGTCGGCATCAACGACCTGCTCGAGCCCGACTACCTGGCCTACATGCTGCAGTACGACTCGGTGCACGGCCGCTTCGACGGCGAAATCGCGGTCGACGGCAACACGCTGATCGTGAACGGCAAGCGCATCCGCCTGACGCAGGAACGCGACCCCTCCAACCTGAAGTGGGGCGACGTGGGCGCCGAAGTGGTGGTCGAATCCACCGGCCTGTTCCTCACCAAGGAAACGGCGCAGAAGCACATCGACGCCGGCGCCAAGAAGGTCGTGATGTCCGCCCCGAGCAAGGACGACACCCCGATGTTCGTCTACGGCGTGAACGACAAGACCTATGCCGGCCAGACCATCATCTCCAATGCTTCGTGCACCACCAACTGCCTGGCCCCGCTGGCCTAGGTGCTGAACGACAAGTGGGGCATCAAGCGCGGCCTGATGACCACCGTGCACGCCACCACCGCCACGCAAAAAACTGTGGACGGCCCGAGCAACAAGGACTGGCGCGGCGGCCGCGGCATCCTGGAAAACATCATTCCTTCCAGCACCGGCGCGGCCAAGGCGGTGGGCGTGGTGATTCCCGAGTTGAACAAGAAGCTGACCGGCATGTCGTTCCGCGTGCCGACCTCCGACGTGTCGGTGGTCGACCTGGTTGTGGAGCTGGAAAAGGACGCCAGCTACGCCGAGATCTGCGCCGAATTCAAGGCCCAGAGCGAAGGCGCGCTGAAGGGCGTGCTGGGCTATACCGATCACAAGGTCGTCTCCACCGACTTCCGCGGCGACCCGCGCACCTCGATCTTCGACGCCGACGCCGGCATCGCCCTGGACAGCACCTTCGTC
>JAQGNA010000377.1 GCA_028292075.1 Rhodoferax sp.
TGCCGCTGTCCTTGAAAAATGCGGCGACGCCCACTGGCCGGTAGATCGCGCGGTAGTCGTTGCTGTTGTCCGCCACCAGGACACCTTGGCCGAGCATCTGCCACTCCCAGTTCGACAGCACGTCGCGGTCCATGAAGATCACGGCCGGCTTGCGTGCCGTCACCTGCCGGTGCAGCGAGTCGATCAGGTTCCACGAGATCAGCGCGCTCGGAACGTCCACGTAGGGCAGGGCGCTCAGGCGGGATCCTGCCGTCTGCAGGAGCACGTCGTAGCGCGAAACGAGCGTCACCGGTCCCTGCGGCTGCACCCGGTCGATCAGGGCGACTGCGTCCTGCACCGGCTTGGGGTCGGCCGTGGAGACGCCCGCCAGCCCCGGAAAACGCCATTCATGGCTCTTGTGGAAAGAGAACAGGCCGCTGAAGGTTTCTTCGGTGTGCAGGGCGGCGTTGACGGAACTGATGATGGTGAAAAGGCACAGCGTGACGGCGACATAACGACGCAGCCACGGGCCGGACACGAACAGGTGCGCGCGCAGGTTTTCAATCACCCAGTGAAAGGCGCAGAGCAGCGGGATGACCGCGCACATCCAGACCACGGAGAAGTGACCCGGCGAAGGGTTCCAGAGCCCGTAAACGGTGGCGAAGGACACGTAGCAGAAGCCGACGCCGGCGGCGTCGAGCACGCCCGCATCCTTCCCTCCCGGATGGCTGGCCGGCCGCACGAAACGCGCCCAGGCGACGAAGCCGATGAAAGCCAGCCACAGCGCTGCATAGGGCGGGATTTCCCGCCAGCGGGTCTTGGGTGCGCCCACGCCCAGCAGGTTGTAGAACGCCAGTTCGTTGTTGCCCGCCGAAGCGCTCAGGGCGAGGGCCACGCCGCAGGCGGCCAACTCAAGGAGCCACCAGGCGGCGGACGGCGACACCCGATCGCGCCCGCGCATTGCGCCGAAGAAGTACCAGACGCCGCTGGCCGCCAGCATGAACAGGCCGAACTCGCGGTTCCACCAGAACATGAAACCGATTGCCGCCGCGCGCACCACCGCCGTGGTGACGCTGGCACGCCGCGCGTGCACCGAGATCGCCAGCAGGCACAGCAGGTCGGGCAGGTGCCGCCAGGGGTTGAAGCCCGGCGCCAGCCGCACGCCGTCAAGCGACTGGAAGGGCAGCAGCGCGATCACGAGCGCGGCGGCTGCGACCCCCATCGCGCCGCTGCCCGTGACGAGTAGCGCCACCAGCGCCGCCAGCAGCACGTACAGGCCTGGGCCCACCCAGTAAAGGCGGAAGTAGTTCTGGAAGGAGGTGTCGCCGCTCCACTGCAGCAGTTTCGCAAAGGTTTGCGTCAGGCCAAAGCCGTACTGCGCCGGAAGCTGCGCGGCCCCGCCGGCGTCGCCCTGGGTGGCCCTGAGCATTGGCAGGTAGAGGTAGGCATGATGGAAGAAGAAGCGCCCGAGCTGGGTTTGCGCGTCCATCTCGTACCGGTTCTTCTGGCGGAACTCGGCGATCAGCGAAGACAGCCGAGTGTTCGGGCGGCGCGCCTCGGCTTCGCCGCACACAGAGGCGGCACTGCGCACCAGAGCGGTGATCAGCAGGCACTCCTTGTCCGTCGGCTTGCGGTAGGCGCGCAACTTCTCCTCTTCCCAGCTGTAGTGCAGCCCGCCACCGCTAGGAAAGAGGTCGAACGGTTCCCGCACCGAGTGGAAGGCGCCCCGCGGCACCGACAGGCAGAGGCCCTGGGCGACTTCGTCCTTGCAGGGGTCGGACGGATAGCGCCCGGGAATCGCCTGCTCACGAAAGAAAGCCTGGTTGTCGACCCAACGCCCGTCGGACATCATCGTCTCTTCGGGGAGCTGCGCGTAATCGTTGATGAAGCGCAGCTTCGGGCTCCAGGCGCTGGTGTAGAGCAGGCCCACCAGCAGCACGAGCAGCACGCTGCAGACCGCCACATACGGGCCGGCCTTGCCGCTGGCCTCGACCAGCTCGATCCGGCGGCCGCCGTGGCTCAGCACGTAGGCGGGCAGGGCGGCTGTCAGCAGCAGCCAGATGGACACGAGTCCGTCAGAAACGAAAAGCAGGGGGAACAGCAGACAGATGCCGAAGTAGATCTTCAGAGCGGTGCGCTGCGGCGGACTAACCTCCACCGGACCTGGGTTGCGCGCCAGGTACACGAAGGCGGCAATGATCACCGCTGCGACCAGCCCCACCAGCACGGCGTATTCGGCCAGGTGCTGGATCTTTGGCTCGGGCGGCATGATGGCCCACGAGTAGATGTCCGCCGCCCCGACGGAGCTCTCCCACCGCTCGCGCACGAACAGCGAAATGGAGTGGGCAATCCCCGCCAGGCCCGGCAGCAGGCTCAGGACATAGAGGCTGGCGATCCTGCCGCGCGACCAGGACTTCATGCGTCCGGCGGGAAATTGAGCCGCTCGCGCTCCACCACCACCGGGCGCCGCTGCACGTAGGTGTGGATCGAAGCGATGTACTCGCCCAGGATGCCGACGAAGAACATCATCACGCCGAACATGAAGAACATGCCGATCATCAGGGGCGCCATGCCCATCGCGAATTCATCCCAGAAGATGATCTTCAGGACCAGGAAGACCAGTGCCGCCAGCACGCTGAGCGCGCCCA
>JAQGNA010000380.1 GCA_028292075.1 Rhodoferax sp.
ATTCTTCTCCGCCATCGCCACAAGCTCCTTCACGTTCGAAGCCGGGAAGGCGGTGCCTGCGACCAAGATCGACGGCGTGGTGGCCAGCAAACTGACCGGAAGAAGATCGCGGGTCGGGCTGAAGGGCAGGTCCTTGCGCAACGTGGAGTTGATGGCCAGCGACGCGCCCTCGGTCAGCAGCACGGTGTAGCCGTCGGGCGGCGCCTTGGCCACCACGTCGGCGCCCAGCATTCCGCTGGCGCCGGCACGGTTGTCTATGACGACACTCTGGTTCAGCTCCCGGCCCATGCGATCGGCCAGCACACGGGCCAAATAGTCGGCCGTGCCGCCGGGCGGCGCGGTGACGACCATCTTGATCGGTCGCTGCGGCCAGGCCTGCGCGGCTACGGTCTGCGCGACGGCCAGCGTGCATGCGGAAAGGGCGGCGCTGATCAGCCACCGGCGTTTGTCGAATCTCATACTTGTCTCCTCATTGGATCGGTGAAACACTTCAAATAAATTCGCGCGGCAGGTTCAAAGACTGTCCATCACCTCACGGATGCGCACGATGCGCCCCTGCTGGGCTGAAAGCGTGGCGGCCTCGGCCATGACCTGCGCCATCAGGCCGTCCTCGATCCCTGGCACCTCGATGGCCTGGCCCTGCAGCTTGTCGACGAAGGCGTTGAGCGCCGCGGCATAACTGTCGCCATACCGTTCGAAGGAATTCTTCGGCAGGCCATCCAGCCGCACCTGGTCGCCGCTGATGCGCATCACGTTGCCGCTGCGCAGCCGCTGGGATTCGATGACCCCCTTGGTGCCGAAGACCTCGATGCGGTCGTCGTAGCCATAGGCCGCACGGCGGGCGTTGTCGATGTGCGCCAGCGCGCAGCTTTCCATGCGCACGACGATGGCCGCCGTGTCCACGTCGCCGGCCTCCCCCACCGACGCATCGGCCAGTACCGAACCCATGGCCACCACCTCGACCGGCTCTTCACCGGAGATCCAGCGGATCAGGTCGAGGAAATGCACACACTTGTCGTGGTAGAAGCCGCCCGAGGCGCGCAGGTAATGTGGCGAAGGCACAGAGTTCGGGCCGCGGGAGGCCAATTGCATGCTCTGCACCCGCCCGATGCCGCCGGCGCGCACTTCGGCCTGCAGCGTGGCGTGGTCGCGGTCGTAGCGCCGGTTGAAGCCAAGCATCACCGGGGTGTCGATGCCACGCAATTGCTGCACGGTGGCATAGGCCCGCGCCAGGTTGTTGTCGATCGGCTTCTCGCCGAAAACCGCCTTGCCGGCCCGCGCCGCGGCCAGGAATTGCGCCTCGTGTGCATCGGTCGGCGAGGCGATGACCACGAGATCGATGGCTGCATCCGCAAACATCGCTTCGGGCGATACCGCCACACTGGCACCGAAACGCTCGGCCATGGCGCGGGCATGGGCTTCGCCCGGGTCGTACACGGAGTGCAATGTGCAGCCGCGGTTTTTCTCGACGCTCAGCGCGTGTACTTGGCCGATACGGCCGCAGCCAATGATGCCGACGCGAATCACGCTGACACCTCGCGTGTGCGCGCACCATCCCGCATCGCGTTCAGGAAAGCCTGCGTGGCGCTGACGGCGGCGATGGCCTGTTCGTCGAAGGGCCGTCCCGCCAAGCGCGG
This sequence comes from Rhodoferax sp., assembly GCA_028292075.1. Next base: position 1,638 of record JAQGNA010000380.1, read on the forward strand.
ATGGGGCACCTCGATTTCCAAGGGGATGTCCGCCGGCAAGGCGGCAAGGATGCCGTGCAGCGGGAAGCTGCCTTCGCCCGGGTACAGGCGGCCACCGCGCGCTTCCTCGGAAAGCTTCTCAGGTGGCGGCGCCTGCCGTGCCCCATCGCACAGTTGCACGAAGGCCAACCGCTCGGCCGGCGAGGCCCGCAGGCTGTCGATCGAACTGCCGGATCGCATGAAATGCAGCAGGTCGAGCAACACGCCAAGCCCACGCGCATCGGCCGCGGCCATCACCCGCATGGCGGCCTCGAGGGTCCGCGTGGCGCTGTAGGGAACAAACTCAAGGGCCAGCCGGAGCCCGTGGCCCTGGGCGGCCTCAGTAAGCTGTGCCAGCCTGTCGGCGAGGCGGGCCTCGTCCGGGTCATAACTTGAGACGCAAACGAAACGTGCGCCCAAGACAGCGGCGGTTTCAAAAACCGGCGCGTAACTCACCAGCGGCGTGGTGTCGCCCAGGTAATGGGCGGAGACATTCATGACCGCAACGCCGGAGTCCTTCATGGCCGCGACAAGCAAGTCCAGCGCGGGCCCGCGGCCCACCGGCCAGTCGCCAGGATCGTCGGGCTGGCGACCGCCAATACGCGCGCCGACACGGCTCAGGCCAGCGGCATGGGCGGCGTACACGAGTTGGTTGGCGCTGGCGCCCGGAAGGCTGAGGTAGCCGAGGGAAAGTGGTTGCATGCGGAAAAGCCTGATGTCCAAGGCCGCGACGGGCTGTGGCGGCTGGCTGCGAAGTCTAGGGATCAGGCCTTGGCCGCACAAATGAATTGTTTTGAGCGATTCATGCAGCAGATTGATCCGGCCGCGGTTGCCCTAGCGCAAGTCCGCCAGACGCTCGTGAATGCGCACCAGCACCATGTCGCGCAGCCGCGCCTCGGGCCCGGACAGCGTGTCGCCGCGCCGCGTCACCAGCACCAGTGTGCGATTGACCCGAGGCTCGACCATCGGAATCGTCACCAGCTCATCGGCTGGCGACACATGCAGCCGGGGTAGCACCGCCAAACCTGCGCCTTCGCGCACCATCTGCATCGCCAGTGCATGCCGCTGGGTTTCAAAGCGCCAGCGGAGTTGTTCCCGCATCGGGCCGATGGCGTCGTCGATGGTGAGGCTGTTGTCGAACGGCAGAGCGATGCGGATCAAGGTTTCGCCGGCCAGATCTTGCCAGCGCACCTCCGGCTTGCCAGCCAGAGGGTGCTCACGGCGGCAGGCCAGCATGAAAGGCTCTTCGGCGATTTTCTCCTGGATGAGTTCCCCGCGCAACGCCAGCGCTACGGTGACGCCAAATGCGGCGCTGCGGGATTCGACCAGTTCGGGAATCTCATGAATGGAGTTGTCGAAGACCCGCACGGAGAGGCCCGGGTGTTCATTGGCGAAGGTCTGCAGCACCGGGGTGAGCAGCGCCGCGCCCAT
>JAQGNA010000423.1 GCA_028292075.1 Rhodoferax sp.
GACGTCGCCCTGGGTGGCCTGCTTGTACAGGCCGTACATCTTCAGCATGGTGGAGTTGTCGGGCCGTGTCGCCAGCTTCTTCGAGTTGGCGACAGCTGCGTCGAAATCGGATTGGAGGTCGGCCATGGTGCTTCCTGATGAGGGGGCGCCATCTTAAGTCGGCCCTGGCTCAGCTTTCCGCTTCTTCCTTGGTCTTCATGCTGGCGAACTCCGCCTCGTAGTCCCGCCCGAGCGACACCTTCTGCTCTTCGCTCAGCACTTCGCCGGCCTGCGGGAAGAACTTTTCCTCTTCTTCGGTCAGGTGGTGCTCGATCTTCTCGGCGAGCTTGCGCGCGCATTCCTCCCACTCGGCGGCATGGGGATCGACCTTCTCCAGGTGCTCCACCATTTCGTCGAGGATGTGGTGTTCCGCAATGGCGTGCCGGGAGATGTCCATGCCCTCGTCGTGCTGCATCAGCGGCACGAAGAAGCAGCGCTCCTCTGCCGTCTCGTGCGCGGCAAGTTCGTGCTTGAGGTCTTCGAACACCCGTTGGCGCTGCTCCAGCGGCTGGGATTCGAGCAGGCGAGCGTAGAGTTCCCGCTGGGCCTGGTGGCTGACGAGCAAGGCTTGGAAAATGGTCATGCGCAGATTCTTGCGCCCGAACTTGCCGCCGGCTGTAGTCTCGCCGCGCATCGGCCCGTAGGGGCCATTGCCTAGTTCTGCAGTTCGGTGCGCGCCAGTTCCACGTCCAGCCGTTCCATGGCGTCCAGCGCCTGCAGTGCGGCGGCCTGCTCATACAGGCGAGTGGCCTGCGGCATCTTCCTTTCGCCTTCCAGCATCACCAGGCCGTTGGCGTACTCGATCAGTGCGATCGGCGACGTCGGGTGGATGCGCAGCGCCTGCTCGAACATCTTCAGCCCCACCTCTTTCTTGGCCCCATAGGTCATGCCCCCGATCAGGGTGCCCACCTTGTCGATCACCTCGGCGTGGAACGCCCCCAGCGCAATGTGCGCGTCGGCATGGCGCGGCTGCAACTGGATCGTGCGTTCGAGGGCGTCCTTCACCTTGCCGCCGAGTCCCTGGGCGAGCGCCTTGGCCACGCTGATGCCCTGGCTGTAGCGGCCGAGCGCGTACGCTTGCCAGTACCAGGCGTTGGCGTTCTGCGGCTCGGCCGCGGCCAGGGATTCCGCCCGCTGCGCCGCTTCCAGGAACAGGTCCAGCCGCGTCTTTTCGCGCTTTTCGAGGTAGTTGGCGTAGATGCAGGCGGCCTTGTTGGCCACCGTGAGCCCCGCGCCGCCCGCCTGCAGCCCGGCTTCGGCCGCACGCTGGAACTCGCCGTTGTGGAACAGGACCCACGCCTGCAGCACGGCCGCATCGGTGGGCAGCGGTTCAGCGTCCCCCGCGTGCAGCCGGTCCCAGTCGCGCGCCACCGCGTGGGCGTCGTACCGGTACTCGCCGAGGTGGGGAAAGGCCGTCCACTTGGCCATTGCAGGTCTCCGATGTCCGGATAGCGTACCAGCAGATAGGACGGGATGCGTTGCGTGCCTTCGCGACGCGCTTGGGACAGCCCCAGGCGACCGACGGATGCGATGACCGGACCCTCTTGCCCGGGGAAGCGGGGTGGCGAGCACAGCCTCGAGCCAGCTCCGGCACGCTGCCCGCGGCGTGTGCGGCTGGTGCAGTTGAGCCGCTCCTGCTCACCGGCGCCCACCAGTCAAGCCGTTCGCGTTGTCCACCCCAGCTCTTTAGATGACGCGTTCAGCTGAACCCCCAGTACGTCACCTGCGGCACCGCCACTTTTCAGGATGAGATAATCGGCCCCGGAGAGTCGCGCCCGTCGCGCGGTGACACAGAGTGGGGAGCTTATCGCGATGATCTTGGTGACTGGTGGAGCAGGGTTCATTGGTTCCAACTTCGTGCTGGACTGGCTTGCGCGTTCTGCTGAGCCGGTGGTGAACCTGGACAAGCTGACTTATGCAGGCAACTTGGAAAACCTTCGCTCGTTGCAAGGCGACCGGGGGCACATCTTCGTGCAAGGCGATATCGGCGACCAGGAGCTGACGGCCGACCTGTTGCGCCGGCACCAGCCTCGGGCCGTGCTCAATTTTGCTGCGGAATCCCATGTGGACCGTTCCATCCGCAGCCCGGGCGCCTTCATCCAGACCAATGTGGTCGGCACTTTCGGGCTGCTGGAGGCGGTCCGTGCTCATTGGGATTCTCTAGCCGGTGAAGCGCGCGCCGGTTTCCGCTTCCTACACGTGTCGACGGACGAGGTCTATGGCTCCCTGGGACCGTCGGAACCGGCTTTTCGCGAGGAGAGCCGCTACGAGCCCAATAGCCCCTACTCCGCCAGCAAGGCGGCCAGTGACCACTTGGTGCGGGCCTACCATCACACCTACGGGCTGCCGGTGCTCACGACTAACTGCTCCAACAATTACGGGCCGCATCACTTTCCTGAGAAGCTTATCCCGCTCATGATTGTCAATGCTCTGGCCGGTAAGCCGCTGCCTGTTTATGGTGACGGGCAACAGGTGCGGGATTGGCTTTATGTCGGCGACCATTGCGATGCCATCCGCCGGGTACTGCAGGACGGCCGCGTCGGTGAGACTTACAACATTGGCGGCTGGAACGAGAAGCCGAACATCGAGATCGTCCAGACCATATGCCGGCTGCTGGACGAACAGCAGCCGCGCGCCGTAGGTGGCAGCTACGCTGACCAGATCAGCTACGTGGAGGATCGGCCAGGTCATGACCGCCGCTATGCGGTCGACGCGGGCAAGATCGAGCGCGAGCTGGGTTGGAAGCCAGCTGAAACTTTCGAGAGCGGCATCCGCAAGACGGTCGACTGGTACTTGGCACATGCTGACTGGGTGCAGCGGGTCCAAAGCGGGGCGTACCGGGACTGGCTGGTACGGCAATACGACCACGTATGAGATTGGTGTGAAGATCCTGCTATTCGGACGCAACGGCCAGGTCGGCTGGGAGTTGCAACGCAGCTTGGCGCCGCTCGGCGAACTGGTAGCCCTCGGCTCGGAGGCGGAGAGCGGGCTTGGCGCGGATTTCCGCGACCCGGCTGCCGTAGGCCGCACCGTGCGCGTGCTGCGGCCCGATGTGGTAGTCAATGCCGCGGCATACACGGCTGTCGACAAGGCCGAGAGCGAGCCCGATCTCGCACGCACTATCAATGTTCTGGCGCCGACAGCCATCGCCGAGGCGGCGTCGGAGGTCGGCGCAGCTCTGGTGCACTATTCGACGGATTATGTGTTCGATGGAAGCGGTCAACTGCCTTGGCAGGAGGCCGATCCCACCGGCCCACGCAACGTGTATGGACGCACGAAACTGGAAGGCGAGCGGGCGATCGTTCGCTGCCTGTCGCGACACCTAGTGCTGCGCACCAGCTGGGTCTATGCCGCCCGCGGCGGAAATTTCGCCAAGACCATGTTGCGGTTGGCCCGCGAACGCGAGTCCCTGGAGGTTGTGGACGACCAGTTCGGCGCACCCACGGGCGCGGAGCTGCTGGCTGACGCCACTGCCCATGCGGTGCTCCGGCTGTTGGCCGACCCGGGTAAGGCGGGAACCTACCACTTGGCCGCTGGCGGGGAGACCACATGGCATGCGTACGCTCGCTTCGTCATTGGGAAGGCGCGGGAAGGCGGCCACATATTGAGGGTGACGCAGGAGCAGGTGGTGCCCGTCCCCTCGTCAGCTTTTCAGGCGCCTGCGCCCCGGCCACATAATTCGCGCCTGGACACCTCGCTCTTTCGCGCCACGTTCGGCCTCGCATTGCCTCCCTGGGAACAGGGCGTGGCACGCATGCTGCAAGAAATTCTCTGAAAGTCTCATGACGCGACGCACAGGCATCATCCTGGCCGGCGGTTCTGGCACCCGGCTGCACCCGGCCACGCTGGCAATCAGCAAGCAACTGCTCCCCGTGTACGACAAGCCGATGGTTTATTACCCGCTGAGCACGCTGATGCTGGCCGGCATGCGGGAGATTCTGGTGATCAGCACGCCGCAAGACATTCCGCGTTTCCAGCAACTGCTGGGGGACGGCACCCAGTGGGGGCTGAACATCGAGTACGCGGTGCAAGCCAGCCCTGACGGGCTGGCCCAGGCCTTTTTGATCGGCGAGAGGTTCGTCGGAAACGACCCGAGCGCCCTCGTGCTGGGCGACAACATCTTCTACGGGCACGACCTGCACACCTTGTTGAACAAGGCGGATTCACAGGCCGAAGGTGCCACCGTGTTTGCCTACCATGTGCAGGACCCGGAGCGCTATGGCGTTGTGGACTTCGATGATGCTGGTCGCGCTGTCAGCATCCAGGAGAAGCCAAGCCACCCGACCAGTTCGTACGCAGTCACGGGCCTGTATTTCTACGACAACCAGGTGGTTGAAATTGCCAAGGCGGTGAAGCCCAGTGCTCGCGGCGAGCTCGAGATCACCGCGGTCAACCAGGTGTACCTGCAGCAGGGCCGGCTCTCCGTACAGATCATGCAGCGCGGCTATGCGTGGCTCGACACCGGCACGCACGACAGCTTGCTTGAGGCTGGCCAGTTCATCGCCACGCTTGAGCACCGGCAGGGCCTGAAAATCGCCTGCCCGGAGGAGATCGCGTGGCGTGGCGGTTTCATCGACGACTCCCAGCTCGAACGACTGGCGGAGCCGCTCAAGCGAAACGGCTACGGCCAATACCTGCTGCACGTGTTGCGTGACGGCAAGATCCGATGAAGGCAAGTCGGACGGAAATCGCGGACTTGCTGGTTCTGGAGCCCAAGGTATTTGGCGATGCTCGCGGGTTCTTCCTGGAAAGCTACAACGAGCAGGTGTTCCGAGAAGCCACCGGGGTGCAAGACCGTTTTGTACAGGACAACCATTCCCGCTCCGGCCGCGGCGTGTTGCGTGGCTTGCACTATCAGGTACGGCAGCCACAGGGCAAGCTGGTTCGTGTCGTGGGCGGCTCGGTATTTGACGTGGCGGTGGACATCCGGCGTTCCTCGCCGACTTTCGGCAAGTCGGTCGGCATCGAGTTGTCGGAGGATAACAAGCGCCAGTTGTGGATCCCGCCAGGCTTTGCCCACGGGTTCCTGGTGCTGAGCGAATCCGCCGACTTCCTGTACAAGACCACAGACTACTACGCGCCCGAGCACGAGCGCTGCATTGCCTGGAACGACCCTGTGCTCGGGATCTCCTGGCCCCTGGCCGGAGAGCCAGTCGTCTCTGCGAAGGATGCGGCCGGCCAGGGACTTGGGGACGCGCAGGTCTTCGATTGAACCGCTCCGCGCCATGAATCCTCACGCAACCCCGTCGCCCTCACCCGGCGCCCTGATCCGCTCTTTGCGCGCGCATCGCCACCTAGTCGCCACCTTGGTGGCGCGCGAGGTTGTGGGGCGCTACCGCGGCTCGATGCTGGGCCTGTTCTGGTCCTTCTTCAACCCGGTGCTGATGCTGGCGGTTTACACCGTCATCTTCAGTACCGTGTTCAAGGCCCGCTGGACCCCCGGTTCCGAGTCGAAGACCGAGTTTGCGCTGGTGCTCTTCTCCGGGCTGATGATGTTCAACTTCTTCTCGGAATGCGTGAACCGGGCCCCAACCGTGATCCTGGCCAACGCGAACTACGTGAAGAAGGTGGTGTTCCCGCTGGAGGTGCTCCCCGTGGTGATGCTGGGCTCCGCGGGCTTCCACCTGTTGGTCAGCCTGCTCGTGTGGCTGATCTTCTATTGCGCCGTGATGGGCCTGCCGCATTGGACACTGCTGCAGCTGCCGCTGGCGATCCTCCCGCTGGTCTTGCTGACGCTCGGCGCAACCTGGCTCCTGGCCGCTCTCGGCGTCTACCTGCGCGACGTTGCCCAGGTGGTCGGGGTGGCCACCGCGGTGCTGATGTTCCTGTCGCCAATCTTCTACCCGATCACCGCGCTGCCGGCCGGCTTTCGCGCGCTGGTGGAGCTGAGCCCGCTCAGTTTTGCGGTGGAGCAGTCACGCAACGTGATGATCTGGGGCACCGGAATAGACTGGCCTCGCTGGTCGCTGCACACGGTACAGGCGATGCTGGTCGCCTGGGTAGGCTTCGCCTGTTTCCAGAAGGTGCGCAGGGGGTTCGCGGATGTCCTCTGAGTGCGTTCTGTCGGTGCAGGGCATCTCGAAATGCTTCGAGATGTACGAGCAGCCGCGGGATCGGCTGATGCAGTTCCTTGCCGGGGGCCGCCGCCAGTACTTCCGGGAACTGTGGGCCCTGCGCGATATCTCCTTCGAACTGGCCCGCGGCGAAAGCGTCGGCTTGATCGGGCAGAACGGCAGCGGCAAGTCCACCCTGCTGCAGATCGTGACCGGCACCCTGTCCCCGACCACAGGCGCGGTGCGCAGCGAAGGCCGGGTGGCGGCGCTGCTGGAGCTCGGCGCCGGCTTCAACCCCGAGTTCACCGGGCGCGAGAACGTTTACATGAACGCCGCCATCATGGGCGTGTCACGCCAGCAGATGGCCGAGCGCATGCAGAAGGTGCTCGACTTCTCGGAGCTTGCGGACTTCATCGACCAGCCCGTCAAGACCTATTCCAGCGGCATGTATGCGCGGTTGGCGTTTTCAGCCGCGATCCACGTCGACCCCGACGTTCTCATCGTGGACGAGACGCTGGCCGTGGGCGACGCGCGCTTCGTCGCCAAGTGCATGCGGAGGATCCAGGACTTGAAGAAGCAGGGCACCAGCATCCTGTTCGTCAGCCACGATGTGACGGCGGTGCGCACCCTCTGCCAGCGCGCCGTCTGGATCGACAAGGGCCGGCTGGTGGAGGACGGCGACGTGTTCCCGGTGACCGGGCGCTACACCGAATTCATGTTTCGGGACGAGTCCGTCGCATCGAATGCGCCCGGCGGCGGTGCCAATGCCTTGCCGAGCGAGGGGATTGCCACGCCTGCCGCACCAGTACCGGTCGGCGCGCCGACGGCGGGCGGCAACGTGATCGCCGAGGCACGGCCCGTCACCCACTGGGGCTCGCACAAGGGCGTGATCCTGGCCGCTTTTCTGCGGGACGCCGAAAGCGTCCAGCGCGATGTCTACAGCTGGGGCGAGCCGCTCGAGGTGGTCGTGCGCGTGCGGCTGCCGGCCGACATCCCGCGCGAGCAGCTCAGCGTCGCCATCTCCATCAAGGACCTGCGCGGTACGGACCTGATGGTGAGCACCACCCACGACGTGGTGCCGCGGGAGTTCCCGGCTTCAACCGACGTGGAGATACGGTTCAGGTTCCGCAACGCCCTTGCCCCGGGCAAGTACCTGCTGGTGGCAGCTGTCGAGAAGCGCCGTGGAAGCACCGATATCCACTACTACGAATACATCGAGGGCGCGCATTACTTTGCGAGCACCTCGGAATGGATGATGTTCGGCATGTTCCACCCCGAGGTGGAGCAGAGCATCGAAACCTGCGCATTCCTGTGAGCCCCGAATGAAAAACGACGCCAGCATCAATGACCAGGAATACTGGGACCAGCGCTTCCAGCAGAACTGGGAAGCGATGTCCGGGCCCCGGCAGTCACGCTTTTTCGCTGCGCTGGCTGCCGAAAATCTACCGCAGTGGCTGTTGGACCTGGCCCGGCGCGGCAGTTTCACCCTTGCCGACTGGGGCTGTGCCCAGGGAGACGGAACGGAACTGCTGGCCAGCTGCCTGCAGGGCGTCAAGGTCACCGGCATCGACTTTTCAGTTGTCGCCGTGGAGCAGGCGCAGGCACGCTATCCGGCGCTCCAATTCCTCGCTGCTGACTGGCTAGCGGCCGACGGCGCCGGCGGCGAGACCTACGATCTTGTGTTCTCCTCAAACACGCTGGAGCATTTCCACCAGCCGCTGGAAGTGCTGGACCGCATCGCCACACGCGCCACCAAAGCAGTGTTGCTGGCGCTGCCCTACCGGGAGTTGGACAGGCACGAAGAGCACTTTTTTTCGTTCCTGCCACAGAACCTGCCGGCAGTGCTCGGAAACGGTTTCCGGCTGATGTGGGCGCGCGTGGTCGACTGTCGCAGACTGCCTGAGACAAGTTGGCCTGGTGAGCAGGTGTTCCTGGTCTATGCCAATCCGGACTGGCTGGATTCCTCGTTCCGCCTCACGATGCAGGACTGTGGGGTCGAGTCCGAGAACGGCGCGGAAGCAACTAGCCGCGAGCTCCTGCGGAGCAAGGAGGAGATCACCGCACTTCATAACTTGCTGCAGGCGCGGACGCTTGAACTCGGCTCGGCAAGGATGGAACTGGAGCAGCGGAAAGCCGAGGCGCAAGCCCATGCGAGCGCCGTGCACGCGCTGACGGACAAACTCAACAACACCGGCCTGCAAGACTCCGCCTTGGCCAAATGTCGTGGCGAACTGGACAGGCTGCAGGCCGAAAACGAGGAGTTGAAGCAGCACAATGCGCGCCTGCAGGCCGACGTTCTGTCGCGCAAGCTGGAGCTGCAGCGCGTTTCAGACTGGGCCCAGGGCATTGCAGCCCACCCCGCAACCTACGCCCTCAGGCGCAACTCGTACCTGCTGGCCACCGGCCTCTACAAGCGGCTGCCCATCAGCGCCTCCGGCAAGCAAAAGCTCAAGCGGTTGGCGCTCGGGCTGGCGGGCCGCGGCCATACTGCGCAGGCGCAGCTGCCCATGGCGGCACAGCGGGTGGAAATGGCGGGCGGACGCAAGATTCAGCCCTTCGAGGGAGAGCGCGACGTGTTCGTGTTCGCGGTGATCGACTGGCACTTCCGCATCCAGCGGCCGCAGCACATCGCCCGGGGTCTGGCGCAGGCCGGTCGCCGGGTGTTCTTCTTCAGCAACGTCTTTGTCGACAATGAAAAGCCGGGCTACGCGCTGGAACGGCTCGACCCTGACCAGCAGCTGTTCCAGGTCAAGCTGCACGTAAAGGGCGCACCGGCGATCTACTTCGCCCAGCCGTCGGAAGCCACGGTGCAGATGTTGCAAGCCAGCCTAGCCGAATTCATCGCCGACTTTGGCGCGCTGTCCAGCGTGTCTGTGGTGCAGCACGCTTTCTGGTTCCCGCTGGTGACGACCGTGCCCAACTCGCTGCGCGTGTACGACTGCATGGATCATCATGAAGGATTCGGCAACGTTCCGGCGGAACTGGTGCGCATCGAGCAGGACATGCTCAGGCGCAGCGACTTGGTGCTGGTCACCTCGTCCTGGCTGGAAGGCTTCGCATCCTCCTTCAATAAGTCGGTGGCGGTGGTGCGCAACGCGGTGGAGTACCAGTTCTTCTCGGTGCCGCCGAAGACTGCGTTCCGCGACCCCAAGGGCCGCCGCATCATCGGGTACTTCGGCGCCATCGCCGAATGGTTCGACGTGAAGCTGGTGCGCCGCATCGCCCAGACGTATCCGGACTGCCTGGTGCTGCTGGTCGGCAACGACACGGTCCAGGCCCGGCAGGAGCTGAAGGACCTGCGCAACGTGCAGTTCACGGGCGAAGTGCCCTACCGCGAACTGCCGCACTACCTGTACGCCTTCGACGCCTGCTTGCTGCCGTTTCAGGTGTCGGCACTGACCCTGGCCACCAACCCGGTGAAGGTGTACGAATACCTGGCCGCGGGCAAGCCGGTGGTCTGTGTCGACCTGCCGGAGGTCGCCCAGTTCGGCGACCTCGTCTACAAGGCCGCCGACACCGAAGGCTTCCTGGCTCAGGTCGGCTACGCGCTCGCCGAGGAACGCACCGAAGCGATCGTTGCGGCACGTCGCGGCTTTGCCGCGGAGCAGACCTGGAAGCACCGGGCGGCGCAGGTCGGCGAGGCCCTGCGCCAGCTGCGCCTGCCGCGGGTGAGCGTGGTCGTGCTCACCTACAACAACCTCGCGCTCACCGAGGCCTGCCTGGCCAGCCTGCTGCGCGAGTCCGACTATCCCAACCTCGAGATCGTGGTCGTCGACAACGCGTCGAGCGACGGCTCGCGCGAGTACCTGCAGCAATTTGCCGCCGAGCACCCGGCCACGCGGTTGATCCTGAACGACACCAACCTCGGTTTCGCCGCCGGCAACAACGTCGGCCTGGCCGCCGCGACGGGCGAGTACTTGGTGATCCTGAACAACGACACCGTGGTCACTCGCGGCTGGGTGATGGGATTGATGCGCCACCTGCAGCGCGACCCGGCGGTCGGGTTGGTCGGGCCGGTGACCAACAACATCGGCAATGCCGCCAAGCTGAATACCAGCTATACCGACATCGCGCAGATGCCGTCGGAGGCCTTCAGCCTGACGCTGGCGCGGATGGGCGGCAGCTTCCCGATCCGCACTGCGGCCTTTTTCTGCGTGATGTTCCACCGCGCGGTCTACGACGCGTGCGGTCCGATGTCGGAAGACTACGGACGCGGCTTCTTCGAAGACGACGACTACTGTCGCCGCGTCGAGCAGGAGGGTCTGCGGGTGGAGTGCGCCGAGGACGTGTTCGTGCACCATCACCTGTCGGCCTCCTTCAGCAAGTTGCCGACCCCCGAGCGGGAGGCGCTGTTTGCCCAGAACCGCGTGCGCTACGAAGCGCGCTGGGGCGCCTGGGAGCCGCACACCTATAGCCGCGAGTACCAGCCCGCCATTGGCTCGGCAGTACAGCTGCCAGCCGATGCACCGCAGGAACCAGGCCGCCGCAAGTTCCTGGTCGGGCACTGCGCGGTGTGTGGCAACACCACCCGGTTCTTCTACACCGACCGGGCGCTCTGGCGCGAGACGCTGACCTGCCAACACTGCCTGTCCACCAGCCGCTACCGCTCGGTGGCGCGCGGTATCCTGCGGGCCATCCGCGAGATTGCCGACGTCGAGTCCGATGCGCTGGCCACCCTGCCGCGAACCGGAGTGGCACGGCGCCTGAGCGCCTACGACACGCAGCCGCCTTTCTACTGGGCCCCCTGTGCCTATTCGCTGCCGGATATGCTCAAGCGCACCGGATGGTTCGATGTGGCGCTGTCCCAATACAAGCCCGAGCTGCCGCCCGGCGCCGAAATCAGCCCCGGAATCCACAACCAGAATCTCGAGGCGCTCACCTTCGACACCAATTCGCTCGACCTGCTGGTCACCAGCGACGTGATGGAGCACGTGCGGCTGGACGAACGGGCGCACCGCGAGATCCACCGGGTGTTGCGCATGGGCGGTGCCTACGTCTTCACCGTGCCCCACGACTTGGCTATGGAGCAGACCGTGGTGCGGGTGCGGGTTAACGATCCGGACGACGCGGCAGCCGACGAGATGCTGATGGAGCCGGAGTACCACGGCGACACCAACGGCGATGGCTCCGGCGTGCTGGCGTACCGCCTGTATGGGCGCGACCTGGTGCAGTTCCTGGAGCAGCTCGGCTTCGAAGTGCATTACAGCCGGGTCGACCTGCCGGAAGAGGGCGTGTTGAATACCGAGCTGTTCTACTGTCGCAAGGTGCGCGAGTGACGCGCCGCCTGGCATCTGTTGGCGTGGTGCTGGCCGTACTAGCCGTGCTGGTCGCCGCGGGTTGGGGCTTGGCCCGGATGCAGTGGCCACAGGCGCTGCCAACCCGCGACTGGAGCCTCGACCAATACGCGCTGTTCCTGGGCGCCATGACCTTGGCAGTGGCGCTGGCCAACGCCATGCTCGGTTGGCGCACCTGGGCCACCGTGTTATTGTTCGGCGCCGTCGCCGTCCTGCTTAGCTCCTTGTGGCCCGCGGCCGCCGCGGCCCTGCTGGTGCTGGTGGCCTCCGCTGTTGTTGGAAGTTCCGTCCTGGCACTGCTGGGCCGGCGGGACGGCGCGCCCTGGTGGGCCAGTATGCTCGCCGGCGCCGGCGTGTATGGCTCGGTGATCGGCGTCGCGGCGGCTTGGCGCGTGCACTTCCCCTGGGTCTACATGGCGGCCTTCGCGTTGCCAGTGGTGCTCGGGCACCGGCAGTTGAAGGTCGCTGCACTCCAGATCTGCGCGCTGCGCAAGCAGACCCAGCCGGTGTCGACCCCGGTGGCGGCGGTAAACGCCCTGACCGGCGCGATCGCCTTGCTGCACCTCGTGATCGCGCTGCTGCCCGAGCTGGGGCAGGACGCTCTGGCGGTGCACCTGTTCGTCGGAAACCAGCTGGTCGTCAAGCATGTCTGGGGCTACGACATCCAGAAATACGTCTGGGCCGTGATGCCGATGCTGGCCGACTGGATCTTCGCCGCTGCCCAGATGCTGGGCGGCGAGATCGCCGCCCGGCTGCTGAACGTGGCCTTCCTCGGTATCGTAGTCGCCCTGGTGCGCGAACTTGTGATCTGGTGCGGCGGCGGTGCCGCAGCCCGGCGCTGGGCCACGCTGCTGCTGCTGACCCTGCCGCTCACCTACACACTGAGCAGCAGTGTGTTCATCGAGCTGGCCTGGACAACTTTCGTGCTGGCCGGCACGCTGGCAGTGTTGCGACTGGTCGGCGACGACGGTCATCCACGCGAACTGCTGCTGGCCGGCTTCTGGCTCGGGCTGGCTGCAGCCGCCAAGGCGGTGACCTTCACCATCCTGCCGGTTCTGCTGCTGGTGGTGCTGGCGAGGCCGCGCCGTTGGTGGTCGCGCGCTGGCGCTTGGTGGTTGGTAGCGGGCGTCGCCCTGCTGGTTCTGCTCGGTGGCTTCCCTTATATCAACGCTTGGCTGCGCACGGGCAACCCGGTGTTCCCGTTCTTCAACGCATCGTTCCGCTCGCCGTTGTACCCGATCGAAAACTTCGATTCGGCCGGCAGCTTCAGCAGGGGGCTGGACTGGACCTTCCCGTACTCGGTGGCCTTCCAATCCATCAAGTACATCGAGGGCCTCACGGGCGCCGGCGGCTTCCAGTGGTTGCTGGTGCTGCTGCCAGCGGCCGTGGCCGTGGTGCTGGGGGGGCGCTGGCGCGCCGCCGTCGTGCTGGCGGTGGCGACCTGTTCGATTGCGGTGACTTTTCAGTCGGTGGCCTATCTGCGCTACGTGTTCCCGGCGATCGCCATGACCTGCGCGGTGGCTGGCGTGGCACTGGGCGACGCCCGGTGGGGCAGGGTGCCACGCACCGCGCTGGCGACCGGCGCCGCCGCCGCGGTGGCGCTGAACTTGCTGTTCATCGGCGCGGCCTCGCCGTACCGCGACTTCGCGATCTCCTCGATTCCCGACCAAGCCAAGCGGGAGGCGTGGCTCGACCTGCGCATGCCGCTGCGGCGCGCCATCACCCTGGTGAACCAGCTCAATGGCGGCGCCGGCCCCGTGGTGGTGATCGGCTCGCCGGTGCTTGGCCACCTGGCCAGCGACGCACTGATGCCAAGCTGGTACAACTTTTCCTTCTACAACTTGCTGCGGACCCAGCAGACACCCAGGGACCTCGTGACCGCTCTGCAGGGCCTGGGGGTCGAGTACGTGCTGATGGACGGCAACCCGGGCCACGAGCCAAAGGCCAGCGAACTGCTGCTGCGCACCACCGAGCCGGTGGGCAGCTACGGCGCCGCTTCGGTGCGGCGATGGACGGCGGAATACCGTTTCGCTCAGGAGATGCTGGCCAATCCGCACTTCCAGGACGGCGCCGGCTGGAGCAGCACCGAAGCCCCGCGGAAAGGTCAGGGGGTGGTGGTGACCGTGCAGGCGCCAGCCGTGCAGTCGGTGCCGGTGCAGCCGGACCGCCGATATTTGAACGAGATCACGGTCGTCTGCCCCACTCCCGCGCTGGCCCGTGCCCAGGTCAACTGGGCCTCGGCCGGCGGCGAATTCCTCAAAACCGACATCCGGGTGGTCGAGTGCGGACCGCAGGCCGCCACCCACCAGATGGAGGTGGTCGCCCCCCCGCGTGCGGCGATCGCCACCGTATATGCTGGCGGCCACACGGAAGCCCCCGTGGAGTTCAAAGTGAACTCCTTCCGCCGTTAGGTAGTCCAGCCGGCGATATGGGCGTGACGTGTCCGCTGCTGCTGCGGCGCTGCCCGGCTTTTGGCCCTTCGGCGCAACCAAGGCGCTGTTTCCTCGGCATGCCGGCACTGTTTGCCGGCCGGCGGCGCCCGCTGCTGGCGCTTTGGGGGCGATGCTGACCAACTTGCATCGATATTGGCCGCGTGAGCTGAACGGCTGGAGCACGCACTACCACCCTATGTAGCTGCCCTTTTTCACACCAGCGCTGAGGTATGCCAGGCTCGTCGCCGCCGTGCGGTCCCGCCTTGGAGTAGGGCCAACCCATCGCCGTCTGCCCGGTTCGGCGCCCTCGGTGCGCCTTTTCGCTACTACGTACGCCGACTTGTTCGGCGAGAAGGGGCTGACACACCGAGCGTCGGACATTGGCGGCATGGTGCCCACGGGCACCCGTCAGTGCTGCGGACGTGTGATGCCGGTTCAATACTGCTACGGCGATATCTCGCTGTACCGATGGGCCCGGATTCGCCCGACCAGCTCGTGCTGCCCGGCGCCGACAAGGAGGGCGCGGTCACCTACCTGGGCGCGGAGCAGGGTGAAGAACTGAATGCCTGCCTCGTGGACCGCGCCGGGCGGCAAGGTTCCGTGCTACACCAAGCCGTGCCGGCGATCGGCATCATCGTTTGCCGGCAACGCAATCCCGGCTCGCGCGGGCTGCCGATACGCTGCGGTGTTCCTGGCAACTCCTGGATCTCGCTGTGTCGCAGATGTGGCACACGCCTGGCCTGTTAAAAGCAAATAGTTGCGGGTCTGCCCATTGAGTTGCTGCCCGCCCCTGATAAGCCGACTCAGCTAGTAAGCGGGCACTAATGATGAGCTATCCTATGAATTCCCTGTAGGGGCCTGTTCGCTGCCGGTTGCCGCGAGGGTACAGAGGGTTGAAGTCATGAGCAACCAACAATCGCTAAGATGCTGACGCGAGAGCAGGTGCTTCAGGCGCGACGGCGCCTGCTCCAGATGCACTTCGAAAGTGGCGTCGGCCATATCGGGGGCAATCTCTCCTCGCTGGATGCGATGCTCCTCGTGTTCCACGAGATGCTGCGCCCGAACGACAG
This sequence comes from Rhodoferax sp., assembly GCA_028292075.1. The sequence continues at coordinate 14,889 of JAQGNA010000423.1, forward strand.
TTTTGTGCTCTCCAAGGGCCATTCCGCGGGCGCTCTGTATACCGCCCTCTGGAGCGTGGGACGGTTGCGCGACGAGGACCTCAAGCGTTTCCACAAGGACGAGACCCTGCTCGCCGGCCATCCGCCAGCCGGCGGGATACCGGACATCCCGTTTGCCACCGGCAGCCTCGGTCACGGCCTGTCGCTGGCGGCCGGCACGGCCCTCGGCTTCAGATTGCGCGACACGGCAGACCGCGTGTTCTGCCTCACGTCCGATGGCGAATGGCAGGAAGGCTCGACCTGGGAAGCGCTGATCTTCGCCTGCCACCACAAACTGTCGAACCTGTGCGTGCTGGTGGACCACAACGGCCTGCAGGGATTCGGGGGCACCGACGAGATCGCTTCGATGTCGCCGCTGTGGGAACGGGTTCGCGGCTTCGACGCCGACTTGGTCACGGTCGACGGCCATGACCTCGACGCGATCCGCGCCGAACTGCTGAGGCCCCGGGACCGGCTGGCCATCGTCTTCCTGGACACCATCAAGGGGAAGGGCGTCAGCTTTTTGGAGAACCGCATGGATTCGCACTATCTCCCGCTCACCGAGAGCCAGTACCTCGACGCGATCCAGCAGTTGGGCGGCGCATGAGAAAGCAGCTTTGCGATGCGCTGGTCGCGCGGTCGGCCGACCCTCGGATGGTGTTCCTCACCGGCGACCTGGGCTTCATGGCGCTGGAGCCACTGCAGGCGGCCATGGGCAAGCGTTTCATCAATGCCGGAGTGGCCGAGCAGAACATGGTCACTGTCGCCGCGGCGCTGGCGCGTCAGGGACTGGAGGCGTGGGTCTATAGCATCGCGCCGTTCGTGTATGCCCGGGCCTTCGAGCAGATCCGCAACGACGTGACTTTCCACGGTCTGCCGGTCAAGTTGATCGGCAACGGCGGCGGCTACGGCTACGGCGTGATGGGGCCGACCCACCACGCCATTGAGGACTACGGCGTCTTGCTCACGCTGCCGGGTATGACCGTCTACGCGCCCGTGTTCGACGAGGACGTCCCGGCCGTGATCGAGCGTGCCGGAGCCGCTCCCGCGGCCTGCTACGTGCGGCTCGGGCGGGGCGAGCCGCCGTCGGGCCATACGGTGCCGGCCTATGCGCCGTGGCGCCAGCTCACCGAGGGCGGGGGTCCGGTGCTGTTGGCCGTAGGCGCGCTGGCGGGTACCTACATCCAGCCGTGCCTCGACATACCCGAGGCGCGGCGGCCAAAGTTGTGGGCTGTTGCGGAATTGCCCGTGGCGGCTAGGACCGTCCCGCCGGCACTAATGGCGCAGATCCAGGCAGCGGACAAACTGGCCGTGGCCGAAGAGCACGTTGCACAGGGCGGCTTTGCCTCTCAATTGCTGTTGCACCTGGCCCGGCTCGGCGTGGCGGCGCGGCGCTTCACCCACCTGCATGCCAGGGCCCACCACTACGAGCGATATGGCTCGCAGGCCTACCTGCGGCGGCTGTCGGGGCTGGACCCGGCGAGCATGCTTGCTGCGCTGCAGCTGGCCTGACATGTCGCAGCAGTCCGATTTCATCAAGGCTCTGCGCGGGCCGATTCTGGTGACCGGTGCCTCCGGCTTCATCGGAGCAAACCTGTTCGCGAAGCTCACCGCCGTGCGCGACGATGTGTACGGTGTGGTGCGGCGCGAGAAGAACTGGCGGCTCGCCAGCGCCCGCGACGAACGGGTGATCGCCGCCGATCTCAACGATGGCGCGGCGGTGAAGAACCTGGTCGCGAGCATCGTCCCGGAAACAGTGTTCGATTGCGTGGCATTCGGCGCCTATTCGTTTGAAACCGACGCCACCCTGATCTACCAGACCAACTTCCTGTCCGTGGTGAACCTGGTGGAGCAACTGTCGCCGCGCCGCATTGCAGCTTTCGTGCATGCCGGCAGTTCGTCGGAGTACGGCAGCAACTGCACGGCCCCAATGGAAGACTGTGTCACCGAGCCGAACAGCGCCTATTCGGTTTCCAAGGTGTCGGTGGCCAACTACCTGTCGTTCGTCGGCAAGCACAATGCATTCCCCTGCGTGAACCTGCGCCTGTATTCGGT
>JAQGNA010000428.1 GCA_028292075.1 Rhodoferax sp.
TCGCACCACGCCGACAAGGTCCAGACCTTGCCCCAGTAGAAGCATCCGAGCGGACGCACGACCCGGTCGCTGCGCCGCTCCGCCCGGTCGACGTAAGCCATGCGCAGCTTGTGCCGCGATGCCACCGCCTCGCGCAGCACCTGCAGGCGTTGCTGGTCGGCGGGCGGCAGCCCCACCACCGGCGGCGCGTACAGGGCCAGCGCTTCCGCCGACGCCCGTGCGGATGGCGACAGCACCGACAGCACCTTGCCGAGCGCCGTCTCCACCTCCCGCGCCAGCCCCGCATCGAGCCAGCTTTGCGCCAGCCGTGCGGCGGCCACCAGCGCGTTGGCCTCGCCCTGGCTGAACATGAGGGGCGGCAGCTCGAAACCGCGTCCGAGCCGGTAGCCAACGCCAGCCTCGCCTTCGATGGGCACGCCCTGGTGCTGCAGCTGCGCCACGTCGCGGTACACCGTGCGCTCCGACACCTCCAGCCGCGCGGCCAGAAATGCCGCGGTGGTGAGGCGCCGGCCACGAATCAACTGGACAAGCTGGAAGAGACGGTCGGCGCGGCGCATGGGCTGGCATTGTGGCGCACCGGGCAGCGTCCCACGGTACGGCGCCAAGCTGTTTTAGAGCGAGAGCGCGGCCAGCGGCGCCTGCATGGCCTGGGCGATGCGGCGCATGTCGGCCCCGCCCACCTCGAACAGGCCGAAGCGGAACTTGTAGCCCCAGCGGGCCGGGTCTTCCACGAAGTCGAGTGCGGGCAACAGCGGAGCGATGGCGGCCTCGCACGCGGGCACATAGGCCACGTCGCGTCGGTAGGGCACAAAGCCGCCGCCCATGTCGAAGGCGTACGGCTCGCCTGGCACCACCACGCCGATCGAGACGAAGCTTTGCAGGCGGTCCTTTCCACCCATGGTGGTGGCCGGCGCGTAGTAGGCCACGCGGTCGCCGGGCGACACCCGCTGCAAGGGCCCGCGCTTGCCGTGGCAGACCTGCATGAAGCCGTTCGGCACGGCGTCGCGGCCTCGGCGGGCATGCTCGGCACTGGCCACGGCAATCCAGTTGCGGACAGGCCTGGCGGAGAGAGTTTGCGGGTGTGCGGTCATGGCGTCGGCTCCTGAATGAAGAAGCCGCCATGCTGCGCCAGGGCTGCTGACAGCGTGGTGTCAGCAGCCCATGACTTCAGGCCGGGCCTGTGGAAAGCGCCTCGTCGACCACCTCGACCCAGTGCCGCACCGGCGTGTCCGTGCCACTTTGCAGATGCGTGATGCAGCCGATGTTGGCGCTGACGATGGTCTCGGGCGGCGCATCGCCGAAGGCCTGCGCCAGGTGGCCGAGCTTGCGGTCGCGCAGCTGCCCGGCGATGTCGGGATGCAGCACCGAATAGGTGCCGGCCGAACCGCAGCACAGGTGCGACTCGTTCAGGGCCACGCGCACGTCGAAGCCGAGCGCGCGCATGCCGCTCTCGACGCCGCCACGCAACTGCTGGCCATGCTGCAGCGTGCAGGGTGGATGGAAGGCGAGACGGGTGGAGGCAGGCGCACGGCCTTTCAATCTGGCCGTCAGTGCGGGCACGAGATCAGGCAGCAGCTCGCTCAGATCGCGCGTGAGCGCGCTGATGCGGCGGGCTTTCTCGGCATAGGCCGGATCGTCCGCCAGCAGATGGCCGTATTCCTTGACCGTGACGCCGCAGCCCGAAGCGTTCATGACGATGGCCTCCACCGTGTCGACATGCGGCCACCAGGCGTCGATGTTGGCGCGCATCTGCGCCTTGCCGCCCTCCTGGTCGTTCAGGTGGAACCGCACGGCGCCGCAGCAGCCAGCCTTGGCGGCCAACACGGTCTGGATGCCTGCCGCATCGAGCACGCGGGCGGTGGCGGCGTTGATGTTGGGCATCATCGCCGGCTGCACGCAGCCTTCGAGCATCAGCACCTTGCGGTCATGCGCCGTGCGGGGCCAGGCACCGGCCACCTGGCGCGCCGGCACCTTGCCCTGGAGCTTGGCTGGCAGCACGCCGCGCACAGCCTGGCCGAGCTTCATTGCCGGCGCGAACAGAGGCGAAGGCAGCCCTTCCTTCAGCGCCCAGCGCAATGCGCGTTCGCCGGCCGGGCGTGGCACCTTGGCGTCGACGATCTTGCGGCCGATGTCGACCAGATGGCCGTAGTCCACGCCACTCGGGCAGGTGCTTTCGCAGTTGCGGCAGGTGAGGCAGCGGTCGAGGTGCAACTGCGTGCTGCGCGTAGGCTCGGCGCCCTCGAGCACCTGCTTCATCAGGTAGATGCGGCCACGGGGTCCGTCGAGTTCGTCCCCCAGCAGCTGGTAGGTGGGGCAGGTGGCGGTGCAGAAGCCGCAGAGCACGCATTTGCGCAGAATGGCCTCGGCGGCCTTGCCGTCGGGCGTGTTCTCGAATTCGGGGGCGAGCTTGGTTTGCATGGGGGTTGGGTGGATCAGGCCGACGGGGGCAGCGGCTTGCCACCGCGGCGAAACAGGGCCCACAACGCCGCGAGCCGGCCCCGCAGGTACAGCGAGCGCCGCAGGTCGTGGCGCACCGTCGGCATCGACAGGGCCAGCAAGAGCGCCGCCAGCGGCACGACCCAGAGGAAGCCCACATGTTTGAAGCCGGCCGCGCCGAACAGCCCGCCGGCGACGAACATGCCGATCAGGCCGCCGTGCAGCGACATGCGGGCGCGGTTCGAGCGCACCTGCGCTTGGGGCGGCGTGCCGGTGCGGTTCCAGTACATCAGCTTGCCGATCTCGATGCCGAGGTCGGTGAGGTTGCCGGTCATGTGGGTGGTACGCACGCGGCCGGCCGACACCTTCGTGCCCACCGCGTTCTGCAGTCCCATGATGAAGGACAGCAGCAGCACGGTCAGCGGCACGGCGAAGGGCGTGTCCCAGGTCAGGGTGATCGCGCCCATCAACCCGAAAGGCAGCAGCAGCGCCGATTCGAGCAGCAACGGCAAGGCGTAGGCGCTGCGCAGGCGGTGCAGCCGGGCCCAGTTGACGATCAGCGCCGTGCTGGCCGCGCCGGCGGTAAAGGCCAGCAACGCGCCGAGCGCGCCGAGCAGCAAGGCGCCGTTGCCGAGCACCAGGCTGTCCGCCACCTGCGAGGCAAAGCCGGACATGTGCGAGGTGTACATGTTCACCACCAGCAGCCCGCCGGCGTTGATGGCGCCGGCGTTGAAGGCCAGCACCAGGCCGAGCAGGCGCGTGGTCGATGCGCTGCGATGGCGGTCGGCGACATGGAGCAGGCGGCGCATGGCGTGCGGTCAGAACCCGGCGTAGAAGCGGCCGATGTTGAAGATCGCGGCCGGATCGAACTCCTGCTTCAGTGCGCGGTGGATGCGGTCGAGCGGCGGCTTGAGCGCGTCGAAGCAGGCGCGGTCGCCCTGGTCCTTGGCGCCATCCTGCAGCAGGGGGGTTGACCTGAACAGCGTGGCGCTGCCGCCCACCGTTTGTGCCGCGGCCCGCACGACGGCAGCCTGGCCGGGCTCGGCTGTCACCCAGCGTTGACCGCCGTGCCATTCGACCAGGGGCGCCATCGGAAGGTCGAGCACCGGCGCGGTTTGCGGAACGGAAAGCCGCCACAGGTCGCGCCCCGCCTCGGCAATGCCGGCGAACCAAGGCATCTGTTGGTGGCGCAATGCGGTCCAGGCGAAGCCGCTTGCACGGTCGAGCGCCGCGGGATCATGCAATGCGCCGCCCATGCGCTTGCAGGCGGCTTCTACCGCCGCGACGGCACCGCGCAGGCGAACGAAGAGCACGCCACGGCCAGGCGACTCTTCCATCCAGCAACTGGCGTTCAGCGGCAGTGGCTGGCCGCCCCAGGCATGGAGCCGCCCCAGAGCCTCGGCCTGGCCGCAGTCGTACCGCAAGGTGGCCTCGGCCGGTGGCATGGGCAGCACCTTGAGGCTCACTTCGGTGATCAGCCCCAGCGTGCCGAGCGAGCCGGCCATGAGGCGCGACACGTCGTAGCCCGCCACGTTCTTCATGACCGTGCCGCCGAAATGCAGCACCTCCGCGCGCCCATTGATGAGCGTGACGCCGAGCATGAAATCGCGAACCGCGCCGGCGTTGGCCCGGCCCGGCCCGCTGAGGCCAGCCGCCACCATGCCGCCCACGGTGCCCCCGACGCCGTCCTGGATTCCGAAGTGCGGAGGCTCGAACGGCAGGCACTGCCCCTGCTCGGCGAGCGTGGCCTCCAGGTCGGCCAGCGGCGTGCCGGCCAGCGCCGTAATCACCAGTTCGCTGGGCTCGTAACTGGTGATGCCCGCCAGCCCCCGCGTGTCGATCACTTCGCCGTGAAGCGCCTGGCCGTAGAAGTCTTTCGTGCCACCCCCTCGGATGCGCAGCGGCGTACCGGCGTTGGCGGCGGCGCGGATGCGCTCGGTCAGGCTGTGCAGGGCGGTCTCCATTCGGCCATGGTAACGGCTCGGTAACCGCCATGGTGTGCCGCGCAGCTTGAATTTTTTGCAGGCCGGGCGTGCAATTTTTGAGGCGTCAGTCCTGGAAGAAGTTGACGGGCAGGCCCGGCACGTCGACCTCCATGGCGAACACGCAGCCCGATGCCGGCATGGCGGCCAGCTCTGCCGCAGGCCGGTTGTGGCGGGCGGTGGTGAGAAACAGGGTGCGCAGGTCCGGCCCGCCGAAGCAAGGCATGGTGGGGCACTGGGCGGGGGTTGCGATCTCGGCCAGAAAGCTGCCATCGGGCGCAAACTTGCAGAGCCTGCGCCCTTCGAACATGGCCGAGTAGTAGTTGCCTTGGGCGTCGACCGCCGCACCGTCGGGCCGGCCGCCATAGCTGGCGGGCCTGGGTTTGCCGGACAGGTCGGGCTGCCAGCCGGCCGGCTTGGGCGCGAACTGCTGGAACACGCGGTGCCGGGTCAGCGCATTGGCGTCGGCCGCCCAGTCCCAGGCGTGGATGATGTGGTGCGGTGTGTCCGACCAGTACACCGTGTCACCGGTGGGTGACCAGGCCAGGCCATTCGCGGTGATGGCATCACCGGCCTGCAGCTTGACTTCCGGCACGCGTCCGCCGCGACAGTCGATCGAATACAACTTGGCCTCGTTGGCGGTGCGTGGTTCGAAGATGGTTCCGGCCCACAGGCGGCCCAGCGGGTCGCACTTGCCGTCGTTGAAGCGGGTGGTGGCTGGATCGTGCTCGAAGCGCACCACCAGTGTGAGCGCCCCGCCCCATTCCCGCGCACGGTACACGCCGTCGCGCATCGCCACCACCAGGCCACCGCTGGCGGCGGGCGCAATGCAGCCGGGCTCTTGCGGCACCGGCCAGCGGTCCACCACGCCGCTGCCGGGTACGGTGCGCAAGATCATCTTGCCGGGCAGGTCGACCCAGTACAGGCGCTGTTCCAGCGGATGCCAGAACGGCGATTCGCCAAGTTCGTTGGGCTCGGCCACCACGGTGTACCAAGTGCTCATGACCTGGCCTCCACCTGGATGCTCATCGTGGCCGTTTTGGTTTCGCCGGGTTGCAGCACCGTCACCCCCAGGGCGGCGGCGTTATAGCGGCCGGCGGCCATGAGGTTCAGCGCGTTGTTGACGTGGCTCACCGGCTCGATGGCCACGAAGTTCTTGCTGGCGTTGGTGAACACCACCAGGTGGTCGAGGTTGGAAGTGATGCGGGTCTGCAGCAGTTCGTCGCGCAGCAGCACATCGCCGGTCCAGCCGTCGAAGCAGTGGTCCACATCGAGCGCGTCGCAATCGCTGTCGATACCGAGGTTCGGCAACCGCTGGCTCGGCAGCATCTCGGCGCCGTTTTCCCACCGGCCCTGGGCCGTGAAGGTGATGTGACTTTGACGCCGGCGCGTGAAGTACGGATGCCAGCCCAGCCCGATGGGCGCTTCGGTCCTGGACTGGTTGGTCGCGCTGAGCGTGATCTCGAGCGTGTTCCCGGTGACGCGCAGGCTCTGCGAGGTGTCGAAAGCGAACGGCCATGCCGCGTCGGGCTGGTGCTCGAAGGCGATCAGCGCGGAGGTGGCGTCCGATTCGAGCACCTCCCAGGCGCGCTGCCAGCCGTGGCCGTGGATGGCGTGCGGCTCGGGCGCGTTGTTCTGCACGAGCGGATGGCTGGTGCCCTGCCACAACAGGTGGGCATGGGCAATGCGGTTGGAAAAAGGCACCATTGCATAGCTGCCGCCCAGGCGGGCGGTCGCCACCGTGTGCGCCGGCGCCGAGCGCAGCACGGGCACGTCGCCCAGCCACAGGCCGGTGATGCAGCCCCCGAGCTCGGGACGGATTTCACAACGCAGGGCGCCGCTTTGCAGGACAAGAGAAGAGGGCATGAAGGGACTTTGTCTCTGGTGGATCGGTGGTCGCGCCATTGTGCGCCGCCCCAAATTTCCATTGCCGGCGGACCATGAGAAAAGCCCGCGGGACACAAGGTCCTGCGGGCTTTCAAGAAGTCCGGCGAAGGGCGACGGGGGCCGTGCCCTTTGCCCTTGATGCCGGTTAGCGGTTGTAGGCGGTTTCGCCGTGGGACGTGATGTCCAGGCCTTCGCGCTCGTCTTCTTCCGTCACCCGCAGGCCGATGGTCATGTCGACGATCTTGTAGGCGATGATGGACACGACACCCGACCAGACGATGGTCAGCAGCACGGCCTTGAACTGGATCCACACCTGCGAGGCGATGGAGTAGTCGGCCGCGGTGACGCCGGTGGCCGTCACCCAGTCGGCCACGAAGCCGGGGCCGCCGAGGCTTGGCGAGTTGAACACGCCGGTCAGCAGGGCGCCGACGATACCGCCGACACCGTGCACGCCGAACACGTCGAGCGAGTCGTCCGCGCCGAGGATCTTCTTCAGGCCGGTGACACCCCAGAGGCAGGCGAAGCCGGCGATGAAGCCGATGATCAGGCC
>JAQGNA010000447.1 GCA_028292075.1 Rhodoferax sp.
TTGACAAAGCGAGTGGGCGGCGCAGGCCAGCACACTGGCGAACATGGCAATCCAGGTTTGTTGGGGGCCGGTGAAGCGGTGGTGGTTGGCCAGCACCAGCACGGCCCATGGCTGTCGTGCATGGCGCACCGGTACCAGCAGCAACTCGGCCCATTCGTCATCTTTGGAACCCGGCGGAAGCGGGGCGGTTTCCACCACGCCTGTCGAAAGCGTTGCAAGCCTGGCGAGACTGACTTGCACGTTGGCCAGGGCCGCCGGCCTCAGCGAGCCGATGCAGTGCAGGGTTTTGCCATCGGTGGATTCATGCAGGGCGGCATAGGCCAGCGCGCCGGGCCCCCGGAAGGCGGAGAGCATTGGGAAAGCGTCCAAAGCTCGGAAAGCGCGCGCTGGGCGAGCTGCGCAAGGTCGGCAGCCGCGTCCAGCGAGGCCAGCAGTTCCGCAGGAAAAGGCGTCGGCCAGGGCGGCGGACCATTGTTGATGTTCGGTTGCAGTCCGCCCATGCCGCGCCATCCGCTCCCGTGATAGGCATTGACTGTTGAGCTGGTTTGTATAAGGCTTCGACGCTAATCACAATTGCTTGCAGGCTGGAATGATGAGAATTGGCGAACGAATCCGGCCTCAGTTCGGCCTCAGTCCGGCCTCAGTCCGGGCTCAGTCCGGGCTCAATGGCCATCGGCGGCCCCTGTTCAACGCAGCCGCACGGCCGTGCTGGCGCCCAGGTTGAACACCGCCACCACCTGCACCAGGTCCTGTGCCTGGGTGCGGAGGCTGCTGGCAGCGGCCGCCATTTCCTCGACCAGCGCGGCGTTCTGCTGCGTGGCCTGGTCCATCTGGGTCACGGCCTCGCCCACCTGCGCCACCCCGGACGCCTGCTCGCTGCTGGCGGCGCTGATCTCGCCCATGATGTCGGTCACCCGGCGGATCGAGTTCACCACTTCGGTCATGGTGGTGCCGGCCCGGTCGACCAGCGCGGTGCCACGGTCAACGCGCTCCACACTCGCAGCGATCAGGTTCTTGATCTCCTTGGCGGCGTCTGCCGAGCGTCCGGCAAGGCTGCGCACTTCACTCGCGACCACCGCGAAACCCCGGCCCTGCTCACCGGCGCGGGCCGCTTCCACCGCTGCGTTCAGCGCCAGAATGTTGGTCTGAAAAGCAATGCCGTCGATCACGCTGATGATGTCGGAGATCTTCTTCGAGCTGTCGTTGATGCCCTTCATGGTTTCCACCACCTGGCCCACGACATCGCCGCCCTGGACCGCCACGGTCGATGCGCTCATGGCCAGCTGGTTGGCCTGGCGAGCGTTGTCGGCGTTCTGCTTCACCGTGGAGCTGAGTTCCTCCATCGACGCCGCCGTCTGTTCGAGCGCACTGGCCTGGCCTTCGGTGCGGGCGCTCAGGTCGTTGTTGCCCTGCGAGATTTCGGCGCTGGCCGTGGCCACGGATTCCGAGCCGGAGCGCACGTTGGCCACCACCTGCACCAGGCTGGTCTGCATGGCCTGCAGGCTGCCGAGCAGCTGGCCAAGTTCGTCGGTGCGGTGGTTTTCGATGTGGCCCGTGAGGTCACCCGAAGCCACACGCCGCGCCATGGCGCTGGCCTCTGCGAGCGGTCGGGTGATGGTGCCCGACAGCAGCCAGGCCACCAGGCCACTGAGCACCAGGCTGATGACGCCCAGCACCACCAAGAGCGTGCGGCTGGTTTCGTAGCTGCTGCGGATCTGTGCCGCCTGGTTGGTGATCTCGGTGCGCTGGCTGTTCAGCAACTGTTCCATCTTGGCCATGTAGACCTTCGACTGCGGCGTGAACTTTTCGTCGAGCATCTGGTTGGCCTCTTCGGCCTTGCCGTCACGGCGGAGCGCGACCACGGCGTCGCGCACTTCGATGTACTTCTTGCGCTCTTCACCGATCTGGGCAAAGAGGGCTTTTTCTTCGGCCGTTTCCATGAGCTTTTCGATCTCGGCCTGGTAGGCGCTGGAAGATTTCGTCGAAGCCGTCTGGTCTTCGGCAAAGAAGGCCACCAGGCTGGGGTCGTTGCTCTTGGCGATGGCGCCGGTGCGGCGCACGCCGGTATGGATGTTGCGGTACCAGTCGCTGACGATACGCTCCGTCTTGATGGGGCTGTCCACCATGTACTGGGCGCTCGTCGCCACTTCACGCAGACGCGAAATGCTGACCAGAATGATGGCGGCGGACAACGCCAGCAAGAGGGCAAAGCCGAGCGCGAGACGCTTGGCAACGGAAAGACTTGAGATGAACGATGGCATGGGTGCTCCTTGGGCACTTCATCGGCATCTTTGGCGGACGACTTGAGCGGTTATCAGCCGAATCTATTCACAAGGCGATTGTCCGATGAGGCGCTGCATCTCATCAGCGGCCTCGCCGAAACACCCCGACTTCAGCAATCGGGCACAAAAAAGCGGCCGAAGCCGCAATCTTGGAAGGTGGGATGGCCCTCGAGGGCCCTCACGCGGCCTGGACGCTATCAGTCCTTCATGCTTTCCAGGAACGACGAGAGGTCGTCCGCATGTTCCTCTTCAACGGCCAGGATGCCCTTCAGCATCATCTGCGTCGTCGGATCGCTGGTGCCGAGGTAGGCGATCATTTCGCGGTAGCTTTCGATCGCCACGCGCTCGGCTACCAGATCTTCCTTGATCATGTCGTGCAGCGTCTTGCCTTCGACATATTCCGCATGGCTGCGGTCGGCCAGGCCAATGGGCGAAAAGTTGGGTTCGCCCTTGAGTTCGACGATGCGCTTGGCGAGTTGGTCCGCGTGTTCCATTTCTTGCTCGGCATGTTCCAGGAATTCGGCGGCCACGGCGGCCGAATGGATGCCCGAGGCCATGAAGTAGTGGCGCTTGTAGCGCAGCACGCAGACCAGTTCGGTCGCCAGGGCTTCATTCAGCATCTCCACCACCTTGTCGCGGTCGGCGGCATAACCTTCGGTGACAGCGCCTTCCTCGATGTGCTGGCGTGCGCGGGCGCGCAGGGTCTGGACGTC
>JAQGNA010000494.1 GCA_028292075.1 Rhodoferax sp.
TCTTCGTTCCCGGACCAGGTGACCTTCTCTTGACTGCCTACTACTGGTCGATTCTTCACGGCGCATTGCTGACGGTCGGGGTTTCCCTGGCCGCCCTCGTCGTCTCGGTGCTGCTGGGCCTCATGGGCGCCATGGCCAAGCTGTCGCCCCGCGCCGTCTTCCGCGTCCCCGCCACCATCTACACCACGGTCATTCGCGGCATTCCAGACCTGGTGCTGATGCTGCTGGTCTATTACGGCGGCACCATCGGCATCAATACCCTGCTCGAGCTGGCCGGCAGCGAAGCCACCCTCGACCTGAACCCCTTCTTCGCTGGCGTGTTCACGCTAGGCTTCATCTACGGCGCCTACATGACCGAAACCTTCCGTGGCGCCATGCTGGCCATACCGCACGGCCAGACCGAGGCCGCCGCGGCCTACGGCATGTCGGCCCGCCAGACGTTTTTGCGCATCACCGCGCCACAGATGCTGCGCTATGCCTTGCCGGGTTTCACCAACAACTGGCTGGTGCTCATCAAGGCCACTGCCCTGGTGAGCCTGATCGGTCTGCAGGAGATGACTTACCTGGCCAAGCAGGCCAGCGCGGCCACCCGCTCGCCCTTTGCCTTCTTCCTGTTCACCGCCGGGCTGTTCCTGGTCTACACCTGGATCTCGCTCATCGTGTTGCGACGGCTGAACGCCCGGTACAGCCTCGGCACCAAGAGGGTCGCGCTGTGAACTGGGAGGCCATCTTCAGCCCCGACGGCCTGGCCATGTACGGCGAGGGCATCCTCACCACCCTCGGGCTCCTGTTCTCGTCGCTTGCGGCGGGCGCGGTGCTGGCGCTGATCTTCGCGCTGGCCCTCACCGGGCCCAGTGTGCTGCTGCAGCGCATCGTCGGCGCCTACACCTTCGTGATCCGCGGCACGCCGCTGCTGATCCAGGTCTACCTCATCTACTACGGACTGGCCCAGCTCGAATGGATCCAGGCCCGCTGGGACACCATCTGGCCCTGGACGCACTTCAAGGAACCGTTCTTCTGCGCGCTGCTGGCGTTCAGCCTGAACACCGCCGGCTACACGGCCGAGATGCTGGCCGGCTCCATCCGCGAGACCAACGCCGGCGAGATCGAGGCGGCGCAGTCGTTCGGCATGAGCCGCTTCCTGGTGCTGTGGCGCGTGGTGTTGCCGAGCGCGATGCGCCGCACGCTGCCGGCCTACAGCAACGAAGTGGTGATGATGCTGCAAAGCACCAGCCTCGCCAGCGCCGTGCCCGGTCTGCTCGACGTGACCGCCGCGGCCAGCCGCATCTACTCCGACTTCTACCTGCCGTTCGAGGCCTACCTCGCCGCGGCGGCCATCTACCTCATCGCGACCTTCTGCCTGATCGGCTTCTTCCGGCTCGCAGAACGTCATTTCCTCGGTTACCTCGGTCCGCGCAAGGGTTGACGACCCGCGCGGCCATCCGCACCATCCATCGACCATGCAGCGCACCGACCACCTCCTCCTGAGCCAGAGCCTGGGCAGCCAGAAGACCCTCACCAGCTTTCATTTCGGCACCCCGGGCGCCCGCCCAAAGGTCTATGTCCAGGCCAGCCTCCATGCCGACGAGATTCCCGGCATGCTGGCCGCCCACCACCTGCGCGCCCGGCTCGAGGCCGCTGATGCGGCCGGCCAGGTGACCGGCGAGGTCGTGCTGGTGCCGGTGGCCAACCCGATCGGCCTGGCGCAACAGGTCGACCACCGGCCGATGGGCCGCTTCGAACTGGCCACGTCGGAAAACTTCAACCGGCACTACCCCGACTTCTGCGCCCTGCTGCTGCCCAAGCTGCGCGGCCAGCTCGGTGGCGATGCCACCGCCAACGTGGCCACCGTGCGCCGCGCCATGCGCGAGCACATCGACGGCTGGCAGCCCGAGACCGAACTGGCCAGCCTGCGCAAGTGCCTGGTCGCGCTGTCGTTCGATGCCGATGTGGCGCTCGACCTGCACTGCGACTTCCAGGCCGCGATGCACCTCTACACCGAGACGCCCTGCTGGCCCACCATCGAGCCGCTGGCCCGCTTGCTCGGCGCCGAAGCGGTGCTGCTGGCCAAGAACTCGGGCGGGCTTTCGTTCGACGAAGGCCTCTCCGGCCCGTGGTGGCAACTCGCCGAGGCCCTGGCCGGCGAACTGGCCGAAGGCGCACTGCCGCAGGGCTGTGCCAGCACCACCGTCGAACTGCGCGGCGAGGCCGACGTGGCGCATGCCACCGGCCAGGCCGATGCCGCGGCCCTGTTCGGCTACCTGCAGCACCTGGGCGTGCTGGCGGGGCCGGCACCGGCGCTGCCGCCGCTGCCGTGCGAGGCCACGCCGCTGAACGGTTCGCAGACGGTGAATTCGCCGGTGCCGGGCATCGTGGTCTACGCGGCCGCCGCCGGCGCGCGCCTGGCCATCGGCGACGTGGTGGCCGAAGTCATCGACCCGATTGCCAACACCGTGTACCAGGCCCGCGCCGAAGTGGCCGGCGTGCTGTTTGCCCGGCTGTCCAAGCGCTATGTGATGGCCGGCGAAAAGCTGGGCAACATCGCCGGCAGCGTGCCCTTTCGCACCGGCAACCTGCTGAGCGCCTGAGTCCGACCTGCCCCACGCGAACCACCATGAACCAATCCACACTGAAACTGCAGGCCACAGACATCCACAAGCGCTTCGGCGAGAACGAAGTGCTGAAGGGCGTCTCGCTGCAGGCCAGGGCCGGCGACGTCATCAGCATCATCGGCAGCTCGGGGTCGGGCAAGAGCACCTTGCTGCGCTGCCTCAACCTCCTCGAGAAACCCAACCAGGGCCGCATCGTGGTGGCCGGCGAAGAGCTGAAGCTGCACACCGGCAAGTCCGGCGAGCTGGCCGCGGTCGACGCCAAACAGCTGCAGCGCCTGCGCACCAAGCTGGCCATGGTGTTCCAGCACTTCAACCTCTGGGCCCACATGACGGTGCTGCAGAACATCATCGAGGCGCCGATGCATGTCATGGGCATCGGCAAGGAAGAAGCCATTGCCCGGGCCCGCAAGTACCTGGCCCTGGTCGACCTGAAGCAGAAGGAAGACGCCTACCCGGCCCACATGAGCGGCGGCCAGCAGCAGCGCGTGGCCATCGCCCGCGCGCTGGCCATGGAGCCGGAGGTGATGCTCTTCGACGAGCCCACCTGCGCGCTCGACCCCGAGCTGGTGTCCGAAGTGCTGAAGGTGATGCGCACACTGGCGCTCGAAGGCCGCTAC
>JAQGNA010000513.1 GCA_028292075.1 Rhodoferax sp.
CACCGGCGACATGATCGAAGGCGAAGTCCGCACGCCGAAGGACGGCGAACGCTACTTCGCACTGAACAAGCTCGACCGCGTCAACGGCGGCGGGCCCGAAGAGAACAAGCACAAGGTGATGTTCGAGAACCTGACGCCCCTGTTCCCCAAGGAGCAGATGAAGCTCGAGCGCGACATCAAGGGCGAAGAGAACATCACCGGCCGCATCATCGACATCGTGGCCCCCATCGGCAAGGGCCAGCGGGCGCTGCTCGTGGCGCCGCCCAAGAGCGGCAAGACGGTGATGATGCAGCACATCGCCCACGCGATTGCGGCCAACTATCCGGACAGCTACATGATGGTGCTGCTCGTCGACGAGCGCCCTGAAGAAGTGACGGAAATGCAGCGCTCGGTGAAGGGCGAAGTCATCGCCTCCACCTTCGATGAGCCAGCCGCACGCCACGTGCACGTCGCCGAAATGGTGATTGAGCGCGCGAAGCGCCTGGTCGAGCTCAAGAAGGACGTGGTCATTCTGCTCGACTCCATCACCCGCCTCGCCCGCGCCTACAACAACGTCGTGCCGTCGTCCGGCAAGGTGCTGACCGGCGGTGTCGACTCCAACGCGCTGCAGCGCCCGAAGCGCTTCCTGGGCGCGGCCCGCAACGTGGAAGAAGGCGGCTCGCTGACCATCATCGCCACCGCGCTGATCGACACCGGCAGCCGCATGGACGAAGTGATCTTCGAAGAATTCAAGGGCACCGGCAACTGCGAAATTCATCTGGACCGCCGCCTGTACGAGAAGCGCGTGTTCCCCTCGCTGCAACTCAACCGCAGCGGTACCCGCCGCGAAGAATTGCTGCTGGCACCCGAGATCCTGCAGAAGAGCCGGATCCTGCGCCAGTTCATGTACAACATGGACGAGATCGAGTCCATGGAGCTGATGCTGAAGAACATGAAGGCCACGAAAACCAACGTCGAGTTCTTCGACATGATGCGCCGGGGCGGCTGATCGGGCCTTCCGTTATATAATCAAAGGCTTTTTGCGGAAAGTAGGCCAGATTGGCTGACCCGGCTACCGCAGCTGAAACTCAAGGAAGAATCATGAAAGAAGGCATTCACCCCAACTACCGCGAAGTTTGCTTCATGGACTTGTCCAACAACTTCAAGTTCGTGACGCGCTCATGCGTCAACGCCAAGGAAAAGATCACGATGGAAGACGGCCGCGAACTGCCGCTGTACAAGCTTGATACTTCCAGCGAATCGCATCCGTTCTACACGGGCACGCAAAAGTCCGTGGACAACATGGGCGGCCGCGTCGAGCGCTTCCGCAACCGTTTCGGCAAGACCGCCGCTGCAGCCCCCAAAGCCGCAGAATAAGTTTTCCGCTTCGCCAAAAGGGCAGCCCGGGTTTCCGCGCTGCCCTTTTTATTTGGCGCCGACGGCTCTCGCTCTCTCGCTCCCGCTTCCCTCAAGACGCCGTTCTCCGCGCCATGCCGGTGCACTCCGGTATCCTGCGCTCCGTCCCTCGTCACCAATCACCGCTGCGCTTTCGACCAGTGAACAAACCCACCCCTGCCATCGTCACGCAAGCCGGCGTTCGGCGCCTTCCGCGCATGGTGCTTTGGCTGTTTTGCGCCGCCTACGTGCTGCCGGGCTTCATCGGCCGCGCCCCCTGGAAGACCGCGGACATGACCGCTTTCGGCTACATGGCCGAGATGGCGGCCGGCACGTCGGACTGGCTGCAGCCGCGCCTGCTCGACCTGCCGCCCGACATCGACGCCCTGCTGCCCTACTGGCTTGGCGCGGCCGCCATGAAACTTGCGCCGACGGCCATCTCGCCCGACTTCGTGGTTCGCTTGGTCTTTGGCCTCCTGCTCGCATTGACGCTGGGGGCGACCTGGTACGCGGTGTATTTTCTGGCGCGCAGCCCGCGCGCCCAGCCGGTGGCCTTCGCGTTTGGTGGCGAAGCCCACCCCGCCGACTATGCGCGGGCCATGGCCGATGGCGGCCTGCTCGCACTGATGGCCTGCCTCGGCATGGCGCAGCTGTCGCACGAGACCACGCCCGCGCTCGCGCAATTGTGCTTCACGGCGGTGTGCTTCTACGCCCTCGCAGCCATGCCGTACCGCACCTTGGGCCCCGCGGTAGGTCTGGCGCTCGGCTTGCCGGCACTGGCCCTTTCAGGGGCGCCGAGCATGGCCGTGTTGCTCGGCCTGGGCGGGGCGCTGGTCTGCTTTCTCGACCGGCATGAAGAGCACGGCCTGACGGGGCTCGAGGCGGTGCACCACAAGCCCGCGCGCAGCCTGGCCTGGACCGGCTTCGTGCTCGCCTGCACCCTGTTGGCCGCCGGGCTGGCCGAACAGCTGGCGCTCTGGCGCTGGCGCATCGAGCTGCCGCAGGCCACCTGGCACGATTGGCGCAGCCTGACACGCCTGCTGCTGTGGTTCACCTGGCCGGTGTGGCCGCTGGCCCTCTGGACGCTGTGGCGCTGGCGCCGTCAGCTGACCAGCGGCGATTTCGGTCGCCACCTGGCCCTGGCGCTGTGGTTCGTGGGCGTGGCGCTCGGCACCACGCTGACCACTCATTCCGCCGACCGGTCGCTGCTGCTGGCGCTGCCCGCGCTGGCCACGCTGGCGGCCTTTGCGCTGCCGACGCTGAGCCGCACCGTGGCCGCGCTGATCGACTGGTTCACGCTGCTGTTCTTCACCGCTTGCGCCATTGCCATCTGGGTGATCTGGATCGCCACGCAGACCGGGTTTCCGCGCCAGCCCGCCGCCAACGTGGCCCGCCTGGCGCCGGGCTACGAAACCAGCTTCTCCTGGACCGCGCTGCTGCTTGCCGCGGTGGCCACGCTGGGCTGGGCCTGGCTGGTGAAGTGGCGCGCCGGACGGCACCGCGCCGCCATCTGGAAGAGCCTGGTGCTGCCGGCGGGCGGCGTGGCCCTGTGCTGGCTGCTGATGATGACGCTCTGGTTGCCGTTGCTGGAATGGGGCCGCAGCTATGTGCCCCTGGTGCGCAGCGTGCAGAACGTCATGGCGGCCGACCGGCAGGCCGGCTGCGTCGAGGTCTACGGGCTCAACCGCGGGCAGATCGCCGCCTTCAAGTACCACGGGCAGATGCAGCTGCAGTGGGCGCGACGCGAGGCGAGCTGCCCCTGGCTCATCGTCGACACCGAAGACCAGAGCACGCTGCCGCGCGACGTCGACCTCAACGCCTGGTCGCTTCGGCTGAGCCTGCGCCGCCGGGCCGAGACCAACGACGACGTACTCCTCTACAAGCGCATCCAGCGTTGACCCAGCCGATGGACGCGACCGCCGC
>JAQGNA010000520.1 GCA_028292075.1 Rhodoferax sp.
TGTGGATGTTGGCCGCATGCGCCATCGGCGACATGTCGCCAGGGCCGTGCCAGGCCGTGCGCACGCCGAACTGCTCGGCGAAGATCTGCAGCTTGCGGGCCGGCGTGATGCCGCCGATCTGGCTCAGATGCACGCGGATGTAGTCGATCAACTGCTCGGTGATCAGGAACTTCCATTCGGCGGGGTTGTTGAACAGTTCGCCCAGTGCCAAGGGAATCGACGTCTTCTCGCGCAGTTGCCGCATCCAGCCGGTTTCTTCGAGCGGAATCGCGTCTTCGAGGAAGAACAGGTCGAACTCTTCCAGCTGGCCCGCGAACCTGATGGCGTCGATCGGCTTCAGGCGTTCGTGCACGTCGTGGCACAAGTCGACTTCGAAGCCGATCTTGCTGCGGATGGTGTCGAACATCTTCAGCGTGTCGCGCATGTACTTCTTGCTGTCGAGGTAGATGCCCGGTGGCGCGCCGGCCGGCGCACTAGCGGGCGCTGCGCCAAAGCCGCCGCCGTAGCCGCCGCTCTGGCAACGGATGTGCGTGATGCCCTGCGCGCGATAGCGCTCGATGTTGTCGCACAGCTCGTGGACGTCGCGCCCATCCGCGTGCCGGTAGATCGGCACGCCTTCGCGCACCTTGCCGCCGAACAGCTGGTACAGCGGCATGCCGGCCATCTTGCCCTTGATGTCCCATAGCGCCATGTCGATGCCCGACAGCGCGTTGTTCTCCACCGGGCCGTTGCGCCAGTAGGCGTTCTGGTGCACCAGTTGCCAGATTTCCTCGATGGCGGTGGCGTCGCGGCCGACCAGCAGGGGCTTCAGGTATTCCTCGACCAGGCACTGGACGACCAGGTGCCGGTAGGCGAAGGTGGCGCAGCCCAGGCCGTAAAGCCCCGGCTGGTTGGTTTCCACCTTCACCACGACGAGGTTGATGCCCTCGGTCGCGGTGAGGAAAACTTTGATGTCGGTGATGAGCGTTGCCATGTGCCTTGTCGCCTCGTTCGCTTTTGAAATTACTTCTGGAGGTTGAGGCTGGCGGTCAGCTTCTTGAAGTAGGCCGACTGGCTGTTCATGAAGGCCTGGAACTGCTCGCCATCCATGTACGCCGGCAGCAGGTTGCCGCGGATCAGGCCGTCCCTGAACATCGGGTCTTCGGCGACCTTGCGGGTGACTTCACGAAGCACCTGCACGGTCTCGGGCGGCGTGTTCAGCGGCACGCCGAGGCCGCGCCAGGTGCCGATCACCAGGTCGGTGCCCTTCTCCTTGAAGGTGGCGATCTTGTCGTAGGGCGCGGCCAGGCGGCGGTCGGCCATCGACACCAGCACACGCACCTTGCCGGCAATCACGAACTGGCCGATCTCGGCCGGACTGACGGTGATCGCGTCCACATGGCCGCCCACCAGCGCGGCCACGCTGGGCGCCGCGCCCTGGTAGGGCACGTGGTTAAACTTGGCGCCGGTCTTGTCTTCCACCGCGGCCGCGGCGAGGTGCCAGATCGAGCCGGTGCCGGCATTGCCCATCGACACGCTGCCGGGTTCCTTCTTGGTCTTCTCGATCAGTTCCTCGATGGTCTGGTAAGGCGACTCGGTGCGCACTGCGATCATGCCGGGGTCGCCGTTCAGGCGCGCGATCGGGATGAAGTCGGCCACCGTCATCTTGGTCATGCCCAGGTGCGGAATGATCGCCAACTCGGAGATCAGCACAGCGATCTTGTAGCCGTCGGCCGGTGCACGCTGCACCTCACTCATTCCGATGGCCCCGCTGGCACCGGGCTTGTTGCTCACCACGAAAGGCTGGCTCACGTACTTCTTGGCCGTTTCCGCGTACAGGCGGGTCATGACGTCGGTACCGCCCCCAGGCGAAGAGGGCACGATGACCTCGATGGGGTGATTGGGATAGTCCGCCGCAAAGGTCGACACCGCGGAAAAGGTGGCTGCCAGCGTGATAGCGGCGGCTGGCAGGAAGTTGCGCAGGGATTTCATGGCTTGTCTCTGGTTGGTGGCTCAGGCCGTTTGGGGAAGTCAACGAATGAAGACGTCAAAGCACGGCCAGCATGCCGCCATCGACATAGATGATCTGGCCGTTCACGTAGTCGGAAGCGGCAGACGCCAGGTACACCGCCGTGCCGGCCAGTTCGTCGGGTCGGCCCCAGCGCTTTGCCGGCGTGCGGCCTTTCACCCAGGCGTCGAACGTGGGGTTTTGCAGCAGCGCGGAGTTCATCTCGGTGGCCATGTAGCCCGGGCCGATCGCGTTGGCCTGGATGCCGTGTTCGGCCCATTCGGCGGCCATGGCGCGCGTCAGCATCTTCACGCCGCCCTTGGCCGCGGTGTAGGGCGCCACCGTGGCACGCGCCGCTTCGCTGGTGAGCGAGCCGATGTTGATGACCTTGCCGCCCCGGCCGCGCGGGATCATGCGGCGGGCGGCTTCACGGCCGACCAAAAATGCGCTGGTGAGGTTGGTGTGGATGACCTTGTCCCACTCGGCCAGCGACAGCTCGACCAGCGGCTTGCGCAACTGGATGCCGGCGTTGTTGACGAGGATGTCGACCTCGATGCCAGCCGCGTCGAAGCGGTTGAAGGCCTCGACCACGGCCGCCTCGTCGGTCACGTCGAAGGCCGCAGCCTGCACGCTGTAGCCCTTGGCCTTCATGGCCTCGGCCGTCTGCGCCAGCCGCTCCGGGTCGACACCATTGAGCACCAGGGCAGCACCGGCCTGGGCCAGTCCTTCGGCAATGGCAAGACCAAGACCGCGCGATGAGCCGGTGACCAGGGCGGTCTTTCCCGCCAGACTGAAAAGTGGATGTGACACGGTTGAAATCCTTCAAGTGCCCGAAGAATACCGTGATATTTCACGAAACATCATCAGGGTTTACGCCAACGATTCAAGCCTTTTGCGCGGTGCTCATCCGTAGGCCCCGCCACATCTTCAGCGCCCGGGCGAAGCAAGCGGGAAGCAAGAAATGACGCCAATTTGGAGGCGACAGATCGAAGTGAAATATCAGGATATGCTTCGCTCCATATGCCTGCTTCCCGCCCCGAACCCCTTCGCCTGGCCTCCCCTCCCAAACCCAAGGAAGGAGAGCAACGCCGGCGCACCGCGGTGAGTCTTTCCGACACCGCCTACGAGCGGATCGAAGAACTGTTGATCTGTTGCGAACTCAAGCCCGGCCGCTTTCTGGCAACGCACGAACTGCAGGCCATGGTCGGCTTCGGC
>JAQGNA010000558.1 GCA_028292075.1 Rhodoferax sp.
CAACGAGTTCTTCGTTCTCGCGCTCGGCGATCAACCTCTATGCCGGGGCCAAGAGCGGATGGGCCACGGTTTTCAGCGTGGTGCTGGTGCTGGTGACGCTGCTGTGGTTCACCCCGGGCCTCTACCATGTGCCGCAGGCCGTGCTGGCGGCGGTGGTGGTGGCGGCGGTCTCGAGCCTGGTGCAGCCGGCCGTCTTCGTCCGCCTGTGGCGCGCCACGCCCATCGAGGCGGTGATTTGCGGGACCACCTTCGTGCTCACCCTGGCGACGGCGCCGCAGCTTTACTGGGGCGTGCTCGCCGGGCTGATCATGAGCCTGTCGCACTTTCTGTTTCACCGGCTGCATCCGCGCATCATCGAGGTCGGTCTGCACGAGGACGGCAGCCTGCGCGACCGCCATCTGTGGGGCCTGCCCGCGCTGGCGCCTCGGCTCTACGCCTTGCGGATGGACGCCGAGCTCGACTTCGCCTCGGCCCGCAGCTTCGAGCAGGCGGTGGTGGAGCGGCTTGCCAAGGAGCCAGAACTGCGCGATGTCTGCCTGTTCGCCCAGCCGATCAACCGGGTCGACGCCACCGGTGCCGAGATTTTTGGCCAGGTGCGCCAGCTGCTCGCGGAGCGCGGCGTCACGCTGCACCTCAGCGGGATCAAGCTGCCAGTGGAACGCGCGTTGCGTCGGGGGGGCCAGTTGCCACCCAATGCCGACACGGCGCCGCTGTTGCAGCTGTACCGCACCGACCAGGAGGCCCTGGCGCATCTGAGGCAGCGCATGGACGACTATGTCATCTGAACGCCCAGGCACCGCGCGGTGGGCGGTTGAGCCCGGGCGCCGCTTGCATCCTGCGAATTGCGGGCGGTTCGGGGCGCTTGAAAACCCTTCAATGCGCGTTTCGTGAACCGGGGTTGCTGTTAAAATTTGTGTACCACCTCACTCAAACCTGTGTCACTTCCGGCCATTCCCACTTCCGTCGAACTGAGCGATCTCCGCCTGGACGAAGCACGGGCGCTGCTGGGCCAGGAACACAGTGACTTCGACGGCATCGATCCGGCAACCGACCCGACTGGCTACCTGCAACGCGTCATCGACGGCCTGTCGGAGCTGTCGCTCAAAGACCCGCTCACCGGCCTGTCGAACCGCCGTTACTTCAACGCCGAACTCGAAGCCGAGATCGACCGGGTGGCCCGCTCCGGCGAGGCTGCCTTGCTGCTGATGCTCGACATCGACCACTTCAAAAGCGTGAACGACACCTACGGCCATGCCGCCGGCGACCAGGTTTTGCAGGCGGTGGCCAAGGCGCTGCAAAGCTGCGTGCGGCCAATGGACACGCTGGCACGCTATGGCGGCGAAGAATTTGCCGTGGTGCTGCCGGCCTGCCAGCCGGCCTTCGGCGAAGTGGTGGCCGAGCGGATCCGCCGCACCATCGAGTCGACGGCGATCCGGATTTCGCCGTCGATCGACCTGCGGGTCACCATCAGCATCGGAGGCGCCTTCGCGCTCCAGTGGATCCGTTCGACCACCCTTTTGTGGACTGATCGGGCGGACCAGCAACTCTATATCGCCAAGTCGGGCGGGCGCAACAGGCTGTGCCTGGAGACCCAACCCGAAAGCACCGTCAGTGCCGAAGAAAAAAGTCTGTTGTTTGGCCATTTGTCAGCCAGTGACCCGGCCTGGATTGAATTGACTGCCGGTTCTGCCGTGGGCAGCACCGTACAAAGGTAACTTGATGAGCGATGCGTTGAAGTCCCCACCTGCCGCACCCTTCACGGGTGCGAAGGTGATGGCCGTCACCAGCGGAAAGGGAGGCGTGGGCAAGACCTTCGTCTCCGCCAACCTGGCGGCTGCCCTGGCCAAGCGCGGCCACCGCGTGCTGGTCCTCGACGCAGACCTGGGCCTCGCCAACCTGGACGTGGTGCTGAACCTCCACCCCAAGACCACGCTGCACGACGTGTTCACCGGCAAGGCCACGCTCGACGAGGCCATCGTCAAGGCGCCGGGCGGCTTCTCGGTGCTGCTCGCCGGCTCGGGCATGGTCGAATACTCGCGCCTCACGCCAGAAGTGCGCGATGAATTCATGGAAGTCCTGCGCAGCCTGATGCCGCGCTACGACGTCGTCATCCTTGACACCGGCGCGGGCATTTCCGACGTGGTGCTGTTCGCCGTGTCGCTGGCCTCCGAAGTGTTGGTGGTGGCGACGCCAGAGCCGACTTCACTCACCGACGCCTATGCCGCGATCAAGGTGCTGGCCACGCAGCAGAAGCGCCAGCATGTCCGCATGATCATCAACCAGACGGCACGCCCCGGCGACGGCCGCGCCATCACCACGCAGCTGCAGCAGGTGCTCGACCGCTTCGTCACCACCGGCACCGGCCGCTCCGTGCGGCTGATCCATGTGGGCGATATCCCGGCCGATCCCTCGGTGCGCGAGGCCGTCATGCGCCGCCAGCTCTTGCTGGTCAGCATGCCCGGCTGCCCCGCCGCGCTGGCCATCTCCGAAGTGGCGCGCAAGCTGGACGAGTCGGTGATCTCTCCGGCCGAGTTCGGCGGCCGCAAGACCACGCTCTCCTGAATCGCCGCGGCGACCGGCGGCGGCTCTAGACCGGTCCCAGGTTCAGCGGCGCCACTTGCCGGCGCGCACGGAATTCGCCGAACACCACCACGCGATCGCGGCCGACCTGCTTGGCCTGGTACATGGCATCGTCGGCATGTTTCGAGAGCTGCAATTCGTCCATCGCGTGGTCCGGATAGACGGCGATGCCGATGCTCGACGAGATGTGCGCGGTGTGGCCACCCGCCAGCTCGAACACCACGCCCAGCGCCTCGCGGATCTTCTCGGCCACCGCGCGCGCATCTTCCTTGTCCTGCACCGCTGACAACAGCACCACGAACTCGTCGCCGCCGATGCGTGCCACCGTGTCGGAGGCACGCACATGTTGGGCCATCCGCCGTGCAGCCTCCTTCAACAGGATGTCGCCGGTGGCATGGCCGAAGGTGTCGTTCACCGGCTTGAAGTGGTCCAGGTCGATGTACAGCAGTGCCAGCCGATTGCGGTTGCGGTGCGCCTGTGTCACCGCCTGGTGAAGGCGGTCGTCGAACAACGCCCGGTTCGGCAGGCCGGTCAGGGCGTCGTGCTGGGCCATGTGGGCCATGCGGTCCTCGATCACCTTGCGGGAGGTGATGTCGCGCATCACGCCGACGAAACAGGCCACGCCCTTGAAGTTCGCCGGCTGCGCCGACATGATGCCCACCAACTCGGTGCCGTCCTTGCGCACGAACGAAGCCTCCAGGTTCTCACAGCCGTTGTGATCGCGCAGCGCCTGCAGGTAATCGTCGCGGCCTTCCGCCGTTTTCCACATGCCGAGGCCGGCAAGTCCGTGCCCGATGACATCGCCGCGGCCGTAGCCGGTCATGGCGACGAAACCGGGATTCACGTCGATGATGCGCCCGTCGATCTGGCGGCTGATCACCACGGCGTCGGGGCTGGTGTCGAACACCAGTTCGAAGTGCTCCTTGGTTTCGCGCAGCTCCGAAGTCATGCGCAACGCCAGCACCATGGCGCGGGAGCGGTCGCTCACCATCACCCAGGTCAGCAGGGTCAGCAACAGACTCAGAATGATGCCGCTGCGCGCGATGATCTGCGACTGGTCGCGCCGGGCGTAGACCTCGTTTGCGCCGAGCGAACGCACCGCCAGCGTCCAGCTGCGACCGGCCATGTTCAAGTATTCGAGCATCTCGTCGGGGCGCTCGCCTTGCCATGCGACGGGCGCGGCGGAGTCGTACAGTTCGGCGGCCTGGTTGACCTGCACGCCGTCGAAGATGCGCACGTCGATGCCGGCCGCGTGCTCGCCATAGAGGCTTGCCATCCATGAATCCATGTCGAACGGCGCGACCACCCAGCCGGCGAAGTTGGCACGGCGCGCCTCCACCGATTCGGCCGGTACGCCACGCCGGTACACCGGCAGAAACATCACGAAGCCGGCCTTGACGCTGTCGCCGGTTTCCAGAAGGCGCGTGACCTTTTCGGTGATGCTGGCCATGCCGGAATCGCGGGCCATGTCCATGGCGGCACGCCGCGGCGCATCGGCCAACAGGTCGCGCCCCAAAAAGCGACGGTGGCGCGCCAACGCGGGCTCGAGCTGGGTCAGCGGCGCCCATTCGGCATGGTCGCCCGGGGCTGCGATGTCATAGTCCGCCAAGCCCTGGCCGCGCTGCGCCGCCACATGGCCCGCCCGCTCCGCAGCGGTGACCAGAGGCACCCAACCCAGCCCCTCGAGCCCGGCGAAATCGGCGCCGAGCTTCAGCGCACCCACATAGTCCCGGAAGGCCTCGCGCGTCACCGGCCCCCGGGACGCCGCGAACAGGCCCTCCACGCCGCGCAGCATCTGCTCCTGCGCCAGCATGCGTTGCTCGATGCGGCTCAGGAAGGATCGCAGGTTCAGGTCGACCTGGGCGCGCTGGTCCATCTGCGCATTCTGCTTTTCATGCTGCCAGAGCCAATAGGTCGTGCCCAGCGATGCCGCCAACACGAGCAGCGCCGCTGCCAGGTGCGTCCACCATTGAGGCCGATGGCCGGAGCCTCGCGTCACCGGCTCACCATGTCAGAAGTTCACCATGGCGCGCGCCAGTTCGGGTGAAAAGTACTTCTCGAAAATGCGCAGCACGGTGCCGTCCTGCCGCAGGTCGTCCATCAGCGCACGCCACCTCGCCTGCTCGACGGAAGAAAGGGATTTCTTAGACATGATGAGTCCGTGCGGAATGGCCGGGTCGTCCAGCGCAATCACTCTGGTCAGGTTTTTGACCTCCGTGCCCTCGACATCCATCATGTCGAAGGGCTCGATGATCATGCCGTGAATGCGGCCCAACATCAACACCTGATAAAGCGGCTCCAGGCCGGAAGCGTGGCTCACCCGCCCGGCAGCGGTCAGCTGGTCGACCCACTGGTTGGCCCGCGTGCCATAGCGGAAGCTGCGGATCACGCCGAGCTGCAACTGCGGGTTGTCGTCGAAGTCGGACAGCTTTTCGACGCCCGCATCGCGGCGTACCAGCAGGTAATAGTGGTTCGAAAAGTACCAGGCAAAAGCCGCGAACCGCTCTCGCTCGGGCGTGGTGATGCCCGACAGGCTGAAGTCCAGGGCCCCGGATTCGATCAGCTGCCAGATGCGTGCCCGAGGCAACACCGTGGTGGTGATGGCACAGCCACTGCGTCGCGCCAGGGCGTCGCTGATGTCCTTGTCGATGCCCGCGCCCGTCTTGGCGGAATACAACAGGCCGTGCACGTGCAGGCCCAAGGTCAACGGACGACTGCAGTCGGGCCCACCCGCAGCATGGGCGACAGCGCCGGCGCCACCCAACAGGACAAAAAGCGATGCGGCGGCGATGCGCCGGAGACTGCCAAGGACAACGTTGCTAAATCTGAACATAGTTAGCGTGAATTTAGCGCATTCCACGAGCTTGTAAACCAATGTAAACCAGTGAAAAAGCACATTGCGACACGTGCTAACGCTGGGGTCGGGCAAACCCCCCGCTGCAGGGGCTCAGCCGCCTGCTCCGATGATCCAGCCCTCCAGCGGATCCGCATCCGCCGGTTTGCCGTAGGTGAGGCTCCCCGCCTGGCGCAGGCGCTCGGCATGGGCAGCCTGGACGAGGCACAACACCGCATCGAGCGCGTCGCCTGTGCCGTCGGCCACCAGGGTGTCGCGTTGGGCGGCGCTGAGCTTGAGACGCATGGCGGTCGACAGGGGCCCGTGCCGCCCGTGTCCCGTCTCGAGCGCCTCGACGATCTCCTTACGGGCGATCAACCGCTCTGGGGTTCGCCGGGCCATGTCGTCGCTCTTGTAGCTGCGCCGGGCCACGCCGGCGCGGCCCGGTTCGGGTCGCCAGCCGTCCAGAATCTCGCGGGCCAGCAGGCCTGGGTAAGCCTCGAGCGCCACGCGTGCAGGGTCGCCGGCATGCAGGCCGGGCAGGTGGACACCGGCCTGCAACAGGCGCGGCACCCCGGCGTGGAGCATGTACGCCACGGGCGGGTTCACCCATTTCATCGACGAACTCGAACCGGCGTAGGCGTCGGTCGCCCGGTGCGCAAACTTGCCGCCCACCGGCCTGGCATCGCAAAACGCGGCGAAGGTGGAACGAATCTCGGCGCGTGTCAGCCCCGCGTAGTGATGAATGCAGCCCAGCCAGTCGGTAGGCCAGCCGAGCGTGATTACCAGCTCGCGCGGCAGCCCGAAGGGAAAGTCGAAGCCGCCGGTCCAATGCCCCGGGGCCGTCAGCCATGCTGCCCAGGCGTCAAGGGTGGCGAAGCGCTCGAGGCGCGACAGGACCACGCGGCCATGCGCCAGCGACCCGTGCGCCACCACGATCGGCTTGCGCGGGCTGGGGCTGCTTGAAAAATCGCAGCCGACGAGAAGCGTTGGTGTCTGCAGCAAGGCGCGTTCAACCAGTGGCCAGGGCCAGCACACCGCCGGCAATGCAAACGGCGCCCAGGAGCCGCAGTCCCCGCTGCCCCTCGCCGAGCAGGTGCCCGCCAAGCAAGGCCGCGAACAGCATCGACACCTCGCGTGCCGGCGCTACGTGCGATAGCGGCGCGACCTTCACCGCGTAGAGCACGAGCACATAGGAGACCGGGCTGATGATGCCGACGACCGCGGCATACTTCCATTGGCGCCGCCACAGGTCGGCGGCCTCGGGCAGGTTGCGCAACACCATGGGTGCAAGGAACAGCAACCGGAAGAAGTTGCCGAAGTAGTCAAGCAGGATCGGCGACATCAGCAAGAGCTTGACCGCGTAGCCATCGACCACGGTGTAGCCCGCGATGAAGGCTCCGGTCAGCAGGCCGTAGACCATGCCCTTGCGAACGCGCTGCGTCTTCAAGGGATCATGCGAGGCCCGCCAGAGCGCCGGCCCGCCGGCGATGAGAAACACGCCGCCCACGACACCGAGAATGCCCAGCAGGCTCATTGCCGAAAGGCTTTCGCCCAACACGAGCACCGCCACCAGCGACGACAGCAGGGGCCCCGAGCCGCGGGCCAGCGGATACACCACCGTCAGGTCCGCCTTGCGGTAGCCCCGCAACAACACGATGAAGTAAACGGTGTGCAACACGGCGCTGAAACCCAGTGCCAGCCATTCGGCGCGGCCCCAGAGAGGCACTTCCGACAGCCCGAGCCAGATGCCGAGCGGCGCCCAGAACACCGCCATGACAACGCCGGTAAACGCGGCGAAGCGCACGTCGCCGCCGGCTTTCTTGGCCACGATGTTCCAGCTGGCGTGGATCAGGCCGGCGATCAGGACAAGGGCTAAGGCGGAAGCGGGCATGGTCTCGGCGTTGCGGCACGCGCCGCACCCTGGGCCCGCGTCAACCGTGGGGTGAGATCGTCGGCGGCTTCAGACCCGGCCGATGATGGCCGCGGTGGCCATCAGTTCTTCGAGCAGCGCGAGCGATACCTTGCCCGACACGGCATACGGATCGAGCTCCGGCTTTTCGGAATACTTCAGCAGAATCGAATGATTGAGCTTCAGCAGGTTGACCGTGCCCATCGTCCAGCCACCGAAGCGGCGTTCCGAGATTTCTTCGAAGTGCAGCAGCGCCACTTCCTTGTGCCGCTGGTCCTTCTGAATGTGGCCATACAGCTCGCTCACCGCCATGCGACCACCTTCGATGGCCTGCAGGAAGATGCCGCCGCCGTAGCAAAGGATGCCGGTGATGCCGCAAGTGGGGTTGTACTGGCGCGACTGCGCGAGGATCGCCTCGATGGCGCCGGGGCTGGTGTCGACGGCGCGACTGGCATAAAGCAAACGAACCAGCATGGTTAACCTCTTTGGGGAATGAGAGCGAGGAATTCGCGGCGCAGGTTCGGGTCTTTCAGGAAGACCCCGCGCATCACCGAATTGATCATCTTGCTGTCCATGTCTTTGACGCCGCGCCAGGCCATGCAGTAGTGGGTGGCCTCCATCACGATCGCCAGGCCGTCGGGCTGGGTCTTTTCCATGATGAGGTCGGCCAGTTGCACCACCGCTTCTTCCTGGATCTGGGGACGGCCCATGACCCATTCGGCCAGCCGCGCGTATTTCGACAGGCCGATCACATTGGTATGTTCGTTGGGCAGCACGCCGATCCAGATGCGCCCGATGACCGGGCAGAAATGGTGCGAGCAGGCGCTGCGCACGGTGATCGGGCCGACGATCATCAGCTCGTTCAGGTGCTCGGCGTTCGGGAACTCGGTGATGGGCGGCACCGGCACGTAGCGCCCCCGGAACACTTCGTTCACATACATCTTGGCCACACGTCGCGCGGTGTTGCTGGTGTTGTGATCTTTCTCGGTGTCGATGACCATGCTGTCCAGCACGCGCTGCATGTTGTCCGTCACCTCGTCCAGCATCTGATCGAGCTCACCCGGGTGGATGAAGTCGGCGATGTTGTCGTTGGCGTGGAAGCGCTTGCGCGCCTGCTGGAGCCGTTCACGAATCTTCACCGAAACCGGGGTGCCTTCGGCGTCGCGGGCATCGGTGGTGGAGGGGCTCATGGCGTCGGGGGCTTTCATTAACATCGCCGGATGTTACCAGTTATGGCCGGGGAAGAGCTCGGCTGCAGGATAGACCCCAATTGCCGCGAGCGCTATGTAATCAATAGCAAAGGTGCTTGGCGCAACCTGCGTCTCGGGCCTGCACGCCGCGCTCAATAGCGCTTGCGGGTGACCAGCAGCGCCAGCCGCATGACGAGCATGGCGAGGTACTCCATGCCGCGTTGGCGAAGCGGCCGGCGGGCGTAGCGGGCGGCGTCCACCACCTGGCCGGCCATGGCCATCGCGTCGCAGAGGCGGGCACGCAATTCGCTGGCGAAGCGGGTGTCGTCGACCACCACGTTGGCCTCGCGCGCCAGCAGCAGGCTCAGCGGGTCGAGGTTCGAAGATCCCACCGTGGCCCAGTGCCCGTCGATCACCGCGACCTTGGCATGCAGGAAGCTCGGCGCGTATTCGAAGATCTGTACACCCGCCCGCAACAGCGCGCCGTAGACCGGCCGCGAGGCGTGGTACTGCATGAAGTATTCGTACTTGCCCTGCAGCAGCAACTGCACCCGAACGCCGCGCTCGGCCGCCATCACCAGCGCGCGCAGCAGCTTGAAGCCGGGCACGAAGTAGGCGTTGGCAATGATGATCTCTTGGCGCGCCGCGCCAATGGCCCGCAGGTAGGCCCGCTCGATGCGCTTGCGCTGACGCAGGTTGTCGCGCAGCACCAGTGCGGCCCGTGCCAGGTGCCGGTTGCCCGCTTCGGTCGGCCCTGCCTCGGCGGGCAGTACCAGCGGCGCCATGAGACGGTGCATGGCCTTCTGCAGATCGTGCTGCTTCAGTGCACGCACGGCCTGTAAACGACGCCACAGCGAGGCCAGTGTCTGTTCGATCTCGGCGACCATCGGCCCGCTGACGGCCACTGCGAAGTCGAAGCGCGGCGCTGAAAGTGCGCCATGCGAAGGGTCGTGAAAGTCGTCAAGAATGTTGATGCCGCCGCAGAAGGCCAGGGTGCCGTCGACCACACACAGCTTGCGGTGCAGCCGGCGCCAGCGCGTGGGCAGCAGCAGCGCGAAGGCGGTGACCAGTGAATACACCCGCCAGGCCACGCCGGCCTCACTGAACCGAGCCTGCCACGCCACGGGCAAGGGGCCGGTGCCGAGCCCGTCCACGGTGAGGCACACGCGCACACCGCGCCGGGCGGCGCGCACCAGCGCCTCGGCCACCTCAGCGCCGGCGCCGGTAAAGTCGAAGATGTAGGTCTCGAGCCGCACTTCATCATGGGCCGCGTCCATTGCCGCGATCAGCGCGGGAAACAACTGCCGGCTGCCTTCCAGCAGCAAAAGGTGATGACCGCCACGCAGCCGTGGTGCGGAGCGGGACATTCAGTCCGGCATGGCGAAGTCGGCCAGAAGCGGCAGATGGTCTGACATGCGCCACCAGATCCGGCCCTTGGGCACCTCGCCGCCCAGCGCCTTCAGCCCCCTCGCATAGACGTAATCGAGCTGCACGAGTGGCAACCGCGACGGATACGTCAGCAGGCCCGCCTTTTCGCAAGACCGCATGCCGATGCCGTTCAACGCGGTGCGCATCTGCGTGCCCCAGTCGTTGAAGTCGCCGGCCACCATGACCGCCGCATCGGCCGGCACCTCGCGGGCGATGTAGGCCTGCAGTTGCCGCACCTGGCGCAGTCGGCTGGCGGGTATCAGCCCGAGGTGCACCACGATCACGTGCACCGGCACGTCGTGCACACGCACCTGCACATGCAGCAGGCCACGCTGTTCGAAGCGGTGGTCGGACATGTCCTCGTGCTTGTGCCAAACCACCGGCCAGCGCGACAGCAAGGCGTTGCCATGCTCGCCGTGCTTGGTGATGGCATTGGTCTGGTAGATCGCCTCATAGCCCTCGGGCGCGAGAAATTCCGCCTGCGGGAGATCGGGCCAGCGGTTGAAGTACTTCTGCTCGCTGCGGTTGAGCTTGCGCACCTCCTGAAGGCACACGATGTCGGCGTCGAGCTGCTCCACCGCGTGGCCGAGGTTGTGGATCTCCAGGCGTCGGGCAGGCCCCATGCCCTGCACGCCCTTGTGGATGTTGTAGGTGGCGACGCGCAGGGTTCTCATGGCGCGTGGCCCAGGGCCGAAGCCGGCGATTCCACGCCGATCGCAGACGCGGAGGAT
>JAQGNA010000583.1 GCA_028292075.1 Rhodoferax sp.
CAGCCGATGCAGGGCTTCGTGATGGCGCTGCTCGACCTCGACGACTTCAAGCTCGTCAATGACACCCACGGCCACCCGGCTGGCGACGAACTGCTGTCCGCGCTTGGTCGGCGGTTGGTGCAGTCGCTTGCACCGGACGGCCGTGTCTTTCGTTACGGGGGCGACGAATTCCTGCTGCTTTTCGCCAACCGCGCCGAGGCCGACAAGGACGCCCTCGGTCACCGCATTCTTCAGGCGCTGCAGCCACTGCTCGAACTTGAGAACCGCATGATGGCCTTGCGCGGCAGCGTCGGCCTGGCGCACTTCCCGAGCGATGCCGACAACACCTCCGACCTTCTGCGTGCGGCCGACACCGCCATGTACCGGGCCAAGCAGAGCGGCAAAAATTCATTCGCAAGCTACACACCGGCCATGGACCGCCAGTTGCGGCGCCGCCTCCGCCTGCTGGGAGAGTTGCGCCGGGCTCTCGAAAACGAGGAATTCAGGCTGGTGTTCCAGCCAATTGTCGCCCTGGCCGACCGCCGCATCGTGGGGGCGGAAGCCTTGCTGCGCTGGCACCATCCGGAGCTCGGCCTGGTGGGGCCGGCCGAGTTCATTCCGGCGGCGGAAGAGAACGGCCTGATCCTTGACGTCGGCGATTGGGTGTTGAAGGCGGCTTGCCGCCAGGTCGCACAGTGGCGCGCCCGCGACGCATTGCGCATGGCCGACTTCTACGTGGCGGTGAACGTTTCGGCCAAGCAGCTGGGGCGCGGGCTGCACCAGCAGGTGCGTGCCGCGCTGGCAACCGAGGGCCTTCCCCCGCAGGCACTGCAGGTCGAGATCACCGAATACTCGGTGGTCGAGGCGCTTGACGCCAACATCGAGCAGCTCGCCGCGCTGCGGCAGTTCGGGGTGAAGGTGGCCATCGACGACTTTGGCACGGGGGTTTCGTCGCTCGGGTACCTGAAGCGGCTGCCGATCGACAAGCTCAAGATCGACCGCGCCTTCGTGAAAGACCTGCCCGGCACGAGCGAGGATGGCGCCATTGCATCGGCCATCGTGACGTTGGCGCAAAACCTTCGCCTGGAAATTGTGGCAGAGGGGATCGAGACGGCACCCCAGGCAAACTGGTTGAAGCAAGCCGGCTGCGAGTTCGGCCAGGGTTATTTCTTCAGCCGGCCCATCGAGGCCGAACAGCTCGAGAAACTGCTGGACGGGCCTGACACCCTGGGCGGCTGATGGGCCCTTGGGCCGGCCGCCGGACCGGGCGGTCGCTCGAAGGCCTTATCCCGCATCAGGCAATCTCGTGAATGAATTCCATGTCGAAGTGGGCATCGCCCAGCGGAGGCCTTTCAACCGTCTTACCGCTCGCATGCCAGAGGCGTTCCATCACCAGCAGCCAGGCCAGCTTCGATGCGGCCTGCCAACGCCGGCCGCCTTCAGAATGCGGATCGTCGGTCCACTCGGAGTGATCGCGGAAAAGCGGTGCCATGCCGCCGAGCTTCTGGCGCATGGCTTCCACGAAAATCGACTCGGCCATGTGCCGGTCGCTCTTGCCCAGGTGGGGGGCGCCGTGCAGCACCGCCTTGCAGTGGACGTGACCCGGCTGCGAATCGACCGTGCTTGCCGCGCCGAAGCGCCTCGCGATCTCTGCATATTGCGGCGCGCCCTGCGCCGGACCGCCAAGAATGTCGAGGCAGCGGCCCGCGGTCAGCTGCATCAGTTCGACCATCTGCCGCGACGCCTTGCCGTAGGGGCCGATCAGGCCAGCCTGCCGGCAGAGTGCGTCGGCGAGCGCCTGGATGTCAGGGTTTTGCATTCATGGCTCCCGGTTGGCGCGGCGTTGCCACCTCGGCGACGCTGCCGACCAAATGTGGCCGCGGCCGTGACCCTGCAGGGTAGGAATTTTGCCGACGTGCGTGTCGGAAAGTCGTGCTGCGACGGCACAGCGGACATGCCGCGCAGTGCGCCTCGAAGCCGCAGCCGGCCTGACGCGCGGCTAGACCAGCAGGGCCTGTGCCAGCGCCCGGGCGCGCCTCACGGCCAGGAACGAGCGGTCGATGGCGATGCTGGTGGCCGCTCGGCCCGCGTCGGGAACGACCGCATGCCGTTGCAGCAGTTGCAGTTGTGCAATCAGCGCGTCCAGCTCCGTGTTGATCTGCGAGGCAATGGCCGCGTCGTGCCGACCGGGGGTGCCTTCGATTACATCTGTCATGGCAACTCCAAATTGGCAAGTTGAATCGTTACAAGTGATACAGACCGGAATGTACCGTGCACGATGGATGTTGGACAGTGATTTTTTACAAGTCGTTGAAGCGAACCGGGTTCATGGAACAGCGCGCCTTGGGCCTCGGCGGCGGCGAAGACGCAAGCAGGGAGAAGGCCGAAAAGTGACACGAGCAATGCGCGGGCTGGGGGCGAGATGTCTGGCAGGGCGTTGGGCCGGCAGGGCGTGGCCGTGGCCGAAGTCGCCAACAGTTGACACCGATCCCGCCCGGCCTAGCGGTTCGACTTGACTTCGTGCAGGCTGCAGGCGGCCTGGATCAGGCGCTGCGCCGGATTCGGGCTGATGCTGCGAAAGGCCAGCTCCGGCAATTTGCCTTCGGGCGGGGTGTAGTGCCGGCCGATGCCAGCCCAAAGCGGCTCGACGAAGTAGGTGTGGCGACGGTAGCGCGCCAGCCGTTGTTCGCAGTCGATTTCGGCGACGGCTTCATAGGAGCGGTAGGGCTGGCCGTCGTAGGCGCGGCGGCTGGCCGAGCGGCTGACGCGGATCTTGATGGTGCGCAAATCGTCGAATACCGTGATCGAGTCCGGGACGACCTGGACCGTGTCCACCGTTGGTGACGTCGGATCGCCTTGAATGGTGAGCCAGTCATCGGCATGTGCGGTCTGGCCCATGCACAGCGCCGCCGTCACGGCAAGAACTCGCACAGAGCGGGACCCTTTGAATTTCATCAGGTGCGGATTTTAGGTGCAACCCGAAAACACGGGCGACTTAATTTCAGAGCCGCACTGCACCGCCAGATGCCGCCCGTGTGCCCTGGCATCGCTTCGGACCGCCGTGCCACCGAAATGACCAGGCATGGCGTCATGGCGTGATCGCCACCTTCAGCACGCCGTCGCGCTGGTTGGCGAACAGTTCATAGGCTTTCTCGATGTCGTCGAGCCGGAACCGGTGGGTGACCAGCGGCCCCAGGTCCACCCGCCCCGACTCGACCACCGCCATCAGCCGGCGCATGCGCTCCTTGCCGCCAGGGCAAAGCGTGGTGACGATGCGGTGGTCGCCCAGCCCTGCGGCGAACGCGCCCAACGGAATCGTGAGGTCGGTCGAATACACGCCCAGGCTGGACAGCGTACCGCCCGGTCGCAGCACCCGCAGGCTGGCCTCGAACGTTGCCTGCAGGCCAAGCGCCTCGATCGCCACATCCACCCCGCGGCCGTCTGTCAGCCGCATGATCTCGGCCACCGGGTCGACCTCCCGGCTGTCGATGACGTGGTCGGCACCCATGCGGCGCGCGATCTCGAGCCGGCCAGGCAAGCGGTCCACCGCGATGATCCGGCTCGCGCCGCTGAGCTTGGCTCCCGCCGTGGCGCACAGGCCGATCGGGCCTTGTGCGAACACCGCCACCGTGTCGCCGATGCGCACGCTGCCACTTTCGGCGCCGCTGAAGCCGGTCGACATGATGTCGGGGCACATCAGCACCTGTTCGTCGGTCAGGGTGTCAGGCACCGGCGCCAGGTTGGCCATGGCATCGGGCACCAGCAGATACTCGGCCTGGGCGCCGTCGATGGTGTTGCCGAACTTCCATCCGCCCATGGCCTTCCAGCCGCTGGCCGTGTCCGCGCCGTCTTGCGAGCACACGCCGCAGAGGCAGGCATTGCTCCACCCGCTGGGCGTGATGGCACCGGCAATGACCCGCTGTCCTTCACGGTAGCCGCGCACCGACGAGCCCAGCTTCTCGATGACACCGACCGGCTCGTGGCCGATCGTAAGTCCGCGCTCCACCGGGTATTCGCCCTTGAGGATGTGAACGTCGGTGCCGCAGATGGTGGTCGTGGTCACCCGCATCAGCGCGTCGAGCGGACCGACGTCGGGAATGTCCTTCTCTTCGAGGACGATGCGCCCCGGCGCCACGAATATTGCTGCTTTCATCTTGGCCATGCTGTCTCCCGTTGGTCATTGGTACGAAGCGTTCAATGGAACAAGGCGCCAGCATAGGCAGCACACCGGCCGCGCAATTGACCTGTATCAAAGCGCGGCCGGCAAGTGCGCCTGCGTTGCACGCCGAAGCACCTGGCTTGACGCAGCGCAAGCGGCTCGGTGCCGACGCAAGCTGTCCGTAAGTGACGGCGCATTCAATCGGCAGGCCGGCCCAAGAGCCGGTTCACCATCCCACCGAACCGGAAGAGGAGACATCCCATGGAAGACGAACTGGCCAGGCGCATCGATGCGCACCCGACCTACCAGGCGCTCAAACGCGCCCGCACCCGCTTCGGCTGGACGCTGGCGGTGATCATGCTGGTGGTCTATTACGGCTTCGTGCTGCTGGTCGCCTTCGACAAGGAGTTCCTCGCCCGCCGCCTCGGCGATGGCGTGATGACGGTCGGCATGCCGGTGGGCTTCGGCGTCATCGTGTTCACCGT
Organism: Rhodoferax sp.; assembly: GCA_028292075.1. The sequence goes on from JAQGNA010000583.1 coordinate 4,624, forward strand.
TG
>JAQGNA010000587.1 GCA_028292075.1 Rhodoferax sp.
CCGTTGCTGAAGAACCTGCCCATCGCCGTCATGTTATGGCTGCTCGCCCGGGGTCCATCATGAACGCCTATCTGTTGGTGAAATGGTTGCACATCCTGTCGATGTGTGGCGATGGTCGGCACCGGGCTGGACTCGGCTTCCTATATGTTCTTCACGCTGCGCAGCCGCGATCTGCCGGCGCTGGTGGTGGTCTCGCGGCTGGTGGTGCGGGCGGACTGGTGGTTCACGACGCCGACTGTGTTCATCCAGCCTGCCACGGGCCTGCTGCTGGCGCACATGGCGGGATGGCCGCTGTCCACCCCGTGGCTGGCCATCTCGATCGGCTTCTTCGTGGTGGCCGGCGCCTGCTGGCTGCCGGTCGTCTGGCTGCAATTGCGCATGGCGGCGATGGCACAGGAGGCAGCAGCGCAAGGACAGGCGCTGCCACCCCTTTTCTGGCGCTACGCACGCTGGTGGGAATACCTGGGCTATCCAGCCTTCGCGGCCATGCTGATCGTGTTCTACCTGATGGTGAACAAGCCGGTCTAACCAGTGCTAATTGAGGCGAGCCTTATTTCGCGCCGACCCCGCGCGAGATCGGTCCTTTCGCGGCATGGACCCCGTGCCGCATTGCGGCGCGCCAGACGGCGCGTTAGCATGCTTCTCACCAACCTCGGAGCAGCCATGGCCAACATTCTCATCCTCGGTGCCTCGCGCGGCATCGGCCTTGAATTTGCGCGGCAGTACCTGGCGGCCGGCGACCGCGTGATCGCCACCGCCCGCGACGCCGAGGGCCTGGAACGGCTCAAGGCCCTGGGCGCCGAAGCACTGAAACTCGACGTGGCCGAGCCGACCAGTGTCAGCGGGCTGGCCTGGCAGCTCGACGGCGAGAAGATCCAGGTCGCGGTCTACGTCGCCGGGCTGTATTCGCAGGGCAGTGCCACCTCTCCCCCCACGCAGGAAAGCTTTGACCGCGTGATGCACACCAACGTCCTCGGCGCCATGCAGGCCTTGCCGCAGGTCGCGCCGCTGGTTGAAGAGGGTGCCGGCGTCTTTGCCTTCATCACCAGCGGCATGGGGCAGATCGGCAGCGTCACTTCGAGCGATGCCTGGCTCTACCGCGTCTCCAAGGCGGCGTTGAACATGGCGGTTGCCGCCGCGCAGAACGACTACCCCCGCGCCCGGCTGATCGCGCTGTGCCCCGGCTGGGTGCGGACCGACATGGGCGGTGCCGGCGCCACCCTCGCGGTGGAGGACAGCGTGGCGGCCATGCGCAAGACGCTGGCCGCGTCCACAGCCGATGACAGCGGGCGGTTCCTGCACCACGACGGCCGGCATTACGAAGGCTGGTGACCAGGCGGCGGCGCCGGCGGTCAGGGTCGATGCGGAGCCGCGCGGCCCGGTACGCGGTCATAATTGACGTTTACGTCAACGTCAACCGAGAAGCTCGCCATGCTGCTGACCCCCGACCAGGAAATGATCCGCGATGCGGTGCGCGCTTTCGCTCAGGACCAGTTGTGGCCCAACGCCGGCCGGTGGGACCGGGAGCACCACTTTCCCAAGGCCGAACACCAGGGCTTGGCCGAGCTGGGCGCCTACGGCATCTGCGTGCCTGAAGAGTTCGGCGGCGCCGGGCTCGACACCATGAGCTTGGCACTGGTGCTGGAAGAGATCGCCGCGGGTGACGGTGGCACCAGCACCGCCATCAGCGTCACCAACTGCCCGGTGAATGCGATCCTGATGCGCTACGGCAGCACTGCGCAGAAGCAGAAGTGGCTGGTGCCGCTGGCGCAGGGCCGCATGCTCGGCGCCTTCTGCCTGACCGAGCCGCATGTGGGCAGCGATGCCTCGGCCCTGCGAACCAGCGCCGTGCGCGATGGCGACGGCTACGTGCTCAACGGGGTGAAGCAATTCATTACCAGTGGACAAAACGGCCAGGTCGCCATCGTCATCGCCGTCACCGACAAGGCGGCCGGCAAGCGCGGCATCAGCGCCTTCATCGTGCCCACCGACACGCCGGGCTACCACGTGGCACGGCTGGAAGACAAGCTGGGCCAGCACAGCAGCGACACCGCGCAGATCAATTTTGACGAATGCCGTGTGCCGGTCGACCACCTGATCGGCGCGGAAGGCGAGGGCTACAAGATCGCGCTCGGTGCCCTGGAAGGGGGCCGCATCGGCATCGCCGCCCAAAGCATCGGCATGGCGCGCAGCGCCTTCGAAGTGGCGCTGGCCTATGCCAAAGACCGGCAAAGTTTTGGCCAACCGATCATCAACCACCAGGCCGTGGGCTTTCGCCTTGCCGACTGCGCCACGCAGCTCGAGGCCGCACGCCAACTGGTGTGGCATGCCGCGGCTTTGCGCGACGCGGGGCGGCCCTGCCTGCAGGAGGCTGCCATGGCCAAGCTTTTCGCCAGCGAGATGGCCGAAAAGGTGTGCAGCGCGGCCATCCAGACCCTGGGCGGCTACGGCGTGGTGAGCGACTTTCCGGTGGAACGCATCTACCGCGACGTTCGGGTGTGCCAGATCTACGAAGGCACTTCGGACATCCAGAAGATCATCATCCAGCGAGGACTTTGATCCGCCTTGCCGGTTAACGGGGTACCTGCACCGGTACGCGGTGGGCGCTGATGATGTCGCGGAACGACGCACTGGTGGTGGCCCAGTCCACCACGTCCACGCG
>JAQGNA010000607.1 GCA_028292075.1 Rhodoferax sp.
TGCTCGCGCAGTTCGTCGATGGTGCCGCCGCCCGTGCCGTCGGGGTTCTTGCCGACCTGCATGAAAATCACACCCATTTTCTGCAGATCGGGAATGTTCTTTTCGAGGTACTTCAGCGCGTCCTTGATCTGCAGGGCGAACAGGCGGCGCAGGCCGGCGCGGTGCTTGGCCGCGGCCACCTCGGGTTCATCGAAGACCTCGATGGTGACGGCGTCGCCAGCGTCGATCAGCGCCGGGTAGCCGATGAGGGTCTGGCCGCCCTTCTGGATCTCGAGCAGCTCGGGCAGTTCGCCGAAGGTCCACGCCGTGTAGCGCTGGTTCGACTCCGCCGGGGGCTTCGCGGCCGGACGGCCTGCCGTCGCGACGCGGGGCGCCTGGTCTTGCGGCCGGGCGACGGCAGTCGTCGCTGGCGACTGGGCCGCGGCCATCTTCAGCCCGGCCAGCGCCTGGAAGGCACCACGCGCCTGCGCGCCGAGCTCGGACTTCAGCGCGCCGATGTTGCGGCCGGTGCCAAGCTGGCGCCCGTGCTCGTCGACCACCCGAAAGTTCATGAACAGGTGCGGCGGCAACATGTCGGCCTTGATGTCGGCGCGCACGACGTCGAGCGAAGTCTGGGCGCGCACCAGCTTCAACACGGCGTCGATGAGCGCGCCGTTGCCAAAGACTTCCGGCGCGTTCAGCGTCTCGGCCATGCGGGTGGCGGTCTCGGGCAGCGGCACGAGGCGCGAGCGCGGGCGCTGGTGCAGGGTCTTGATCAGCGCCTGCACCTTGTCTTTCAGCATGCCCGGCACCAGCCATTCGCAACGTTCCTCGTTGACCTGGTTCAGCACGAAGAGCGGCACGGTGACGGTGAGTCCGTCGCGGCTGTCGCCCGGCTCGTGCAGGTAGGTTGCGGCGCAGTCCACGCCACCGAGGCGGATGGTCTTGGGGAAGGCGTTGGTGGTGATGCCCGCGGCTTCGTGCCGCATCAGCTCCTCGCGGGTCAGCATCAGCAGCTTGGGGTTGCGCTGGAGTGCCTCGCGGTACCACTTCTCGAAGCTCGCGCCACCGTACACGTCTGCCGGCACCTGCTGGTCGTAGAAGGCGTAGATGAGCTCATCGTCGACCAGCACGTCCTGGCGCCTTGCCTTGTGCTCCAGGTCTTGCACCTGGCGTATGAGTTTCTGGTTGGCCGCGAGGAACGGGAATTTGGTTTCCCATTCGCCAGCGACCAGCGCCTCGCGGATGAAGATCTCGCGCGCGCCCACCGGGTCGACCCGGCCGAAATTCTGCCGCCGGCCGCTGTACACCACCAGGCCATAGAGCGTGGCGCGTTCGAAGGCCGTCACCTCGGCGGCCTTCTTTTCCCAATGCGGGTCGAGCAGCTGCTTCTTCAGCAGGTGGCCGGCCACCTGCTCGATCCATTGCGGCTCGATGTTGGCGATGCCGCGGCCGAACAGGCGCGTGGTCTCCACCAGTTCGGCCACCACGATCCAGCGGCCGGGCTTCTTGCGCAAATGCGCGCCCGGATGCCGGTGGAACTTGATGCCGCGAGCGCCGAGGTATTCGCTCTGTGCAACCTCGTCTCCCTCGGTCTTCCAGCCGATGTTGCCGAGCAGGCCGGCCAACATCGACAAATGGATCTGCTCGTAGCTCGCGGGCTTGTCGTTCAGCTTCCACTTGTGTTCGGCGACCACGGTGTGCAGCTGGCTGTAGATGTCGCGCCACTCGCGCACGCGGCGGATGTTGATGAAGTTCTGCCGCAGCAACTGCTCGTACTGGCGGTTGCTGAGCTTGTGAGAACCCTCCTCACCCCCCCGCGCGCCGTTGATCCATTTCCACAAGTTCAGGTAGCCGCTGAACTCGCTCTTGTCGTCGTCGAACTTGGCATGCTGCTGGTCGGCCTGGGTCTGCATGTCCATGGGGCGGTCGCGCACGTCCTGCACGCTCAGCGCCGAGGCGATCACCAGCACTTCGTCGAGCGCCTGGCGTTCGCGCGCCTCCAGGATCATGCGTCCGACCCGTGGGTCGAGCGGCAGCTTGGCCAGTTCGCGGCCTACCGGCGTCAGTTCGTTCGCGTCGTCCACCGCCCCGAGTTCGGCCAGCAGCTGGTAACCGTCAGCGATCGCCCTGCCCTGCGGTTTCTCGAGGAACGGAAAGTCCTCCACGATGCCCAGGTGAAGCGACTTCATGCGCAGGATGACGCCGGCCAGCGAACTGCGCAGGATCTCGGGGTCGGTAAAACGCGGGCGGCCGTTGAAGTCGGGCTCGTCGTAGAGCCGGATGCAGATGCCGTTGGCCACGCGGCCGCAGCGGCCGGCACGCTGGTTGGCCGACGACTGGCTCACCGGCTCGACCAGCAGCTGTTCGACCTTGCTTCTGAAACTGTAGCGCTTGATGCGCGCCGTGCCTGCATCGATCACATAGCGGATGCCCGGTACGGTGAGCGAGGTCTCCGCCACGTTGGTGGCAAGCACGATGCGCCGGCCGCCGCCACGGTTGTCGAAGATGCGGTCCTGTTCGGCCGGGCTGAGCCGCGCGAACAGCGGCAGCACCTCGGCGCTGCGGTAGACCGGCTGGTGCGACAGGTGCTTGCGCAGGTGGTCGGCCGCCTCGCGGATCTCGCGCTCACCGGGCAGGAAGACCAGGATGTCGCCGGCGTTGTGCGGATCGCGCCAGAGTTCGTCCACGCCGTCTGAAATGGCATCGTTCAGGCCGTATTCGCGGCTTTCCTCAAACGGCCGGTAGCGCTGCTCCACCGGGAACATGCGGCCCGACACGTACAGGATCGGCGCCGGGCCCTTGCTCGATGGGAAGTGCTGGGCGAAGCGGTCTTCGTCGATCTTCGCCGACGTCAACAGGATCTTGAGGTCGGGACGGCGCGGCGCAGGACCTTGACCGTGCCGTCGTCCTTGACCAGCTGGATCTTGATGTTGGTGTCCGAGTCGATAACGACCTACTTCTCGTTGGAGCGGAAGTCATCGGCGTCCATGTGCGCGACGTTCGTCTTCGACTCGGGGGTCCAG
>JAQGNA010000644.1 GCA_028292075.1 Rhodoferax sp.
CCGGTCTGGTTGCTGTCGTCGTCGATGGCCTGCTTGCCCAGGATCACCAGGCCGGGCTGTTCCTTGTCGAACAACGCCTTTAGCAGCTTGGCCACGGCCAGCGGTTGCAGCTCTTCGGTGGTCTCGACCAGGATGGCGCGGTCGGCGCCGATGGCCATGGCGGTGCGCAGGGTTTCCTGGCATTGCGTGACGCCGCAGTACACGGCGCTGACCTCGGTGGCGATGCCCTTTTCCTTCAGCCGCACGGCTTCTTCGACGGCGATCTCGTCGAAGGGGTTCATGCTCATCTTGACGTTGGCGATGTCCACGCCGGTGTTGTCCGACTTCACGCGGACCTTGACGTTGTAGTCGACCACACGTTTTACAGCTACCAGGACCTTCATGGGGTTGGCTCCACAGATTTGTTGAATTGACAGAGAGATGTACCGAAACCGATTCTATGCCGCTGCCCTCTGGCGCCAGGCCTGAATAGCGCACCTCGGACTGGACTCTTGGGGAAAAAAGAACGATCGTGCTATTTTCTCTGATTATAGGCGGAGGCCGGTCCGGTGTGTAAAAAGTCACGTTGATGTGGATGAATCCGCCCTGTCTCGACGCGCGTATAGCATGTCATCCACAACACCATGAGTCCCGCCATGCCCAAGCTTTCATCTTTCCCACAGCCACTGCTTTTTGCACTGCTGAGCATTGCCGCCCCATCCATAGCCCATGCACATTCCGAGGCCGGCGCGGTGGGTGGATTCATCACCGGGTTCCTGCATCCGATCAATGGCTGGGACCACATCGCCGCAATGGTGGCGGTCGGCATCTGGGGCGCATTTTTGGGCAGCCCGGCCATGTGGCTGCTGCCCGTCGTGTTTCCGGCCGTGATGGCCATGGGCGGTGCCATGGGCGTGCTCGGGGTGCCGATCTTCGGCGTCGAAACCGGCATCGCGGTGTCGGGCATCGTGCTCGGCGGCATGATCGTCTTCGCGGCACGGCCGCCGCTATGGGTGGCGGCGGTGCTCGTCGGCATCTTCGCCATCTTCCATGGCTACGCGCACGGCACGGAATTGCCTCATGCCGCCAATGCGATGACCTACGCCTCGGGCTTCGTGTTGTCCACCGGACTGTTGCATCTGGCCGGTATCGCCATCGGCATGCTGATCCGCTGGCGCTGGGGCCGCGTGGCGGTGCGCGCCGTGGGCGCTGGCATTGCAGCCACCGGCTTCGGATTTCTGCTGGGTTACCTGTGATCCTGGGCCGTCGGCCGCAGCGCGGCCTGCCCCTGCGATTGGCTTGGGGACTCGCCGCAGGGGCCGCCTCTGTCGCCCCCGCGCACGCCCACGGCGCCATCGCGCAGATGAACGCCTTCTACGGCGGCATGGCGCATCCGTTTCTCAACCTGCCGCAATGGCTGATGCTCGTGGCGCTCGGCCTGTGGCTGGGCCAGCAGCGCGGTCTGAGGCTGGCCGCACCGATGCTGGCCCTTTCCGCCTGCAGCGCGCCCGCGTTGCTGCTGGCCTCCGGGGCCTTCGGATTGCCGCGACTGCCGGCGCCTGCGCCCGGCGTGCTGACCGGACTGGCCATGGTGCTGGGTGCGCTGGTAGCAGCGTCGATTCGAACCTCTGGAGGAGCGACGGACGCGTTGCGCCCGCTTGCGGCGGGCTTGGCCGGCATCGCCATCGGCCTGGACTCTGGCGTGGACGGCTCGCCCACGGCCGGTGCGCTGGCGCTTTTCATGGCCGGCGCATGGGTGGTGATCACCGTGCTGACTGCCAACGTGGCCTACTACGCCGCGCTCGCCACGGGCCCTGTCCGCGTCACTGCCAGCGGCCCTGCCGCTCCGGGCCGCCGATGGGTGCAGGTCGGCATGCGCATCGTCGGCGCATGGATCTTCGCGGCCAGCCTCATGATGTTGGCTTTTCAGCTCAGGGGCGCCTGGCAAACGTGATGCCAGAACCCTGCTGCTCAGCCACCACCGGCCCGGCAACGCTCAAAGGTCGGCCAGCACCCTCAGGTGCGCTTCCACGCTGCGGCCCAATGCACTGAGGTTGTAGCCGCCTTCAAGGCAGCTCACGATGCGGCCCTGCGCATGGCGCTTGGCCACCTCCTTGAGGCGCCAGGTGATCCAGGCATAGTCCGCCTCGACCAGTCCCATCTGGCCCATGTCGTCTTCACGGTGCGCATCGAATCCGGCACTGATGAAGATCATTTCCGGTGCGAAATCTTCAAGGCGGGGCATCCACATCATCTCGACGATCTCGCGGATCTCCATGCCCTTGGTGTATGCCGGCACCGGCACGTTGACCAGGTTGTCCGCGGTGGAATGCGTGCCTTCGGGGTAGAAGGGATGCTGGTAGAAACTCAGCATCAGGATGCGGTCGTCGCCGGCCACGATGTCTTCGGTGCCGTTGCCATGGTGCACATCGAAGTCGACGATGGCCACCCGCGAAAGCCCGTGACGCGACAGCGCGTACCTTGCCGCCAGGGCGACGTTATTGAAGAAGCAGAAACCCATGGCGTGGTCGCGGCAGGCATGGTGGCCCGGTGGGCGCACGGCGCAGAACGCGTTCTCCAGTTCGCCCGCCACGACCGCATCGGTGGCGGCCAACGCGGCACCTGCGGCATGCAGCGCGGCGTCCCAGGTGTGGACGCACAGGGCGGTGTCGGGATCGACCTGCGCATAGGCGGGGCCGCCGGCGTCGATCTCGTCGCGCAGGCCGTCGGTGAGGCCGCGCAGGGCGGCCACGTGCGTGCGCGTGTGGGCCAGCTCGAGGTCGGCCAGCGAAGCGGTGGGAGCGTCGCGCCGATCGAGCGCATCGCCAACGCCACTGATCAGCAGGCGGTCTTCGATGGCGTCGAGCCGGGCCGGGCATTCAGGATGCCCGTGACCCATCTCGTGCTTCCGGCAGGCCGGGCTGGAGAAGTATCCGGTTTTATTCATGAGCGCCGGCCATCGATGGTCATTTCGTGTAACGTCCCGCCATGCTTGCCGCACAGCCCAAATTGAAGTCACTTTTAAATCAGCTTAACACGGTGATCGTGGGCAAACCAGCGCAGGTGCAGGACTGCGTGGCCTGCCTTTTGGCTGGTGGCCACCTGCTGATCGAGGACGTTCCGGGCGTCGGAAAAACCACCCTTGCCCATGCCCTGGCGCGCACCTTCGGCCTGCAGTTCTCGCGGGTGCAGTTCACCGCCGACCTGATGCCGAGCGACCTGTCGGGGGTGTCGGTCTACGAACGTGGACGCGAAGCCTTCGTGTTCCATCCCGGCCCCGTGTTCGCGCAGATTCTGCTGGCCGACGAGATCAACCGCGCCAGTCCCAAGACGCAAAGCGCACTGCTTGAAGCCATGGAAGAAAAGCAGGTCACCGTCGAAGGCTCGACCCGGCCGCTGCCCACGCCGTTCTTCGTCATCGCCACGCAGAATCCGATGGACCAGTTGGGCACCTTTGCGCTGCCCGAATCGCAGCTCGACCGCTTCCTGATGTGCCTGTCGCTCGGCTATCCGGACGCGGCCGCCGAACGGGCCCTGCTCATGGGCGAGGACCGGCGCAGCATGCTCAAGCACCTGGCCGCGGCCATGCAGCCCGAAGAACTGGCGGCGGCCCAGCTGGGCCTGCGCCAGATCCACGCCTCGGGCGCCCT
>JAQGNA010000649.1 GCA_028292075.1 Rhodoferax sp.
TATGCCGAGGTACGCCCCCTCACCGCCGCCGAACGAGAAAAGCAGCCCGCCATGCTGCGGGCCGGCGCATTGCGCTTCTGGATCTCCCGCCTCTGGGATTTCCACCTCCCCCGCGAAGCCGACATGCTGAAAGCCCATGACCCTTCCCACTTCGAGCGGGTGCTGCGCGAACGGGTGGTCCGTCCGGCCGCACTGGTGACCGCATGAAACTCAATATCGTGCCCGCGCGCACCGGCTTCACCTGGGTCAAGCTCGGCATCCAGACCTTCTTCAAGCAGCCGCTCGCGCTGGCCGGCCTGTTCTTCATGTTCATGGCCGCCATGACCATCGCCACCATGCTGCCCCTGCTCGGCAGCGCGTTGGCGCTGGGCCTGCTGCCCGCGGCCACCTTGGGGTTGATGGCCGCCACGCAGGAAGCCACCAAGGGCAAGTTCCCCACGCCGCTGATCTTGGTCAGCGCCTTCCGGGCGGGCCAGCAGCGGGGGCGGGCCATGCTGACACTGGGTGCGCTGTACGCATTGGGCTTTCTGCTGATCATGGGCATTTCGGCCCTGTTCGATGGCGGCAGCTTCGCCCGCATGTACCTGCTGGGCGCCCAGATCTCTCGGGAGACACTGGCCGAGCCAGGCTTTCAGACCGCGATGTGGGTGGGCATGGGCCTGTACCTGCCGCTGTCGCTGTTGTTCTGGCATGCGCCGGCGCTGGTGCACTGGCACGGCGTGCCGCCGGTCAAGAGCCTGTTCTTCAGCTTCGTGGCCTGCATGCGCAACTTCGGCGCCTACACCGTGTTCGGCCTGGCATGGGTGGGCGTTTTCGTGCTGGCCGGCGTGCTCATGACGACCGTGGCCGCACTGGTCGATTCGCCGCAACTCGCAGCCGCCGCCATGGTGCCGGTTGCGCTGATCATGGCCACGATGTTCTTCACGTCGATCTTCTTCACCTTCCGCGACAGCTTCGTCGCAGAACCTGAAGACCTGGCGGCCAGTACCGACATTCAGAACCGGTAGGCCACTGCTGCGGCCAGAGAGGCCGAACTTTGCCGGACGCTCGGCTGCGACGCGGTGCCGACCAGCGAGCCGTGGCGATAGATCAGCTGTGGCAGGCCGGCGCTGCTGCGCTCCTGCTGCAAGTCGAGCCGCAACTGCCACCGCCAGCCTGGCGCATTCATCGTCGCATCAGGTGACGACAGGCTCATGCCGACGCGGGCCGAACGGCTGGCGCCGAATCGAAGGCGCGCCGCATCCACCATCGGCAAGGCCACATCGACATGGCCGGCCGGGCCGGCACCCAGCCAGGCTTCCAGGTCGACACGCACGCTGCCCACGTCAGGCCAGGTGTAGCGCCCGCCCACCGCCGCTTGCCAGGCGCGAAAGCGCTCCGGATAACCTCGCACGGCGCCGGCGTCGGCAATGTCGCGGTGAAGCTGCGTCCAGCGCCATTCGGCGCCCAGGGCGTAAGGGGCATGCCAGGAGCGCATGGCCTGCAGTTGCAGCCGCTCCCGCCGGATGCCGGTCGTGGTCTGCAGCGACGCACCATTGTTGCTGCCCCCGCGGTAGTCGCGCTGACCTGCCGCGTGTTGCCAGCGGCTTTGCCACCGCCAGTCACCACAGTCGCCCACCAGCCCGAACGTCAGGGTGCCCAGCCGTCCTGTCTCATGCGCTAGACGGCGCCCCGATGCGTCGAACTCCGACCAGCGGCTCTGCTCCGCCCCGGCTTCCGCCTCCAGCGCTGGTGCCCCGCAGGCCTCTGCCCAGGCGGCCGGCGACGCTGCGACGCACAGCGCCATTCCCCAGCCCGCAAGCCGCGGCGTCATGCGGGCACGGACGTGGAGCCGCACGCAGCCAGTCACCATGGATAGGTGGCTTTGGTCTCGTAGGTGCCGTCGCCGTTTTCGTCGAGTTCGACCAATGTGGCAAAGCTGCCGTTGGCACTCATGCGCGCCCGGCTGCCGCTGGCGCCGGTGACCACGAGTTGCCCCGACTCGAGGCCGCTCGGGACCGAAACGAGCGGTCCGTTCGTGGTGATCTGCACCGACTGGCGGTTGAGGCCTGTGCTGTAGAGCGTGCCGTTGACGATGAGGGCATCGCGGAAGCCGCCGCCCGCCATGCTCCGGTAAGCATTGCTGGTGCTAAAGCCGCTGTAAATGCGGGTGTAGGGTGTGCCGCCCTGGTCGCCGGAGATGGTGAGGTTGTCGGTGGTCAGCGAGTCCTTGAAGTCCTTGGCCGCGAACGACTCGCTCACGATGCGCACCGTACCGGCCAGGGTCGCGGTGCGCGCCGCTTCGCTGAACTTCAGGTTGTCGAACAACACGCGCAGGTCGGCCGCGTAGACGGGGGACTCCACATTGCCAGTGATCGAGTTGACCGAGAGGCTGAAGCTGCCGGTGGTGGTGATTCCGCCATCTCGGCAGTTGTTGGCCAACACGGTAGCGCCGTCGCCAGCATCAAGGATGCGATTGTTGTTGGCGTCGTTCACGGTGATTTGAAAGGTCCCGGAGACCGAGCACGGGAAGGACTGCGTAGCCGTGACGCCGATGGCGGTAGACGGCGCCTGGCGAATCCATTCGACCAGCTTTGGCAACTGGTCACGAACGAAGCGGGTGGCCGGCGTGGTTGGTGCGGCCTTGGTGCCGAGCACTACGAAGGCGATGTTGGTATTTCCCAGCAGCTCAACGTCGGCGGCCACCACTTCCCGCATGGCGTCGACATGGTTCGCGGGCGTTAGCTTCATGAGGTCGACCGACGGCTGCGCCGTTCCTTCGCTGCCACCGCCCCCGCCGCAGGCGGCCAGGGAACAAAGAGCGATCGTGCTGGCGACAACACTGAAGCGACGTGTTTGAAGAGCGGAATGAGTGCGTTGCATTTGAATGAATAAGTTACAGAAACAAATTTACTGTACAGGACTTACTGCATGCAATAAAAAATATTTCTTTGTAAGGAATACCCAATATTGTGCTCGGGGCAAGAGCTGAGGCATTTACCCATGCGACGCGTGGCCACGCCGCGCTCGCGAACGTCAAGAAACTGTCACACGCGCTGCCTACCATCCGCCCTGCAAGGCATGCACACACGGCGGTTAAGCGACGTGGCATTGCGGGCCCTGGCGGCCGCCGACGGCCGCCAGGGCCCACCTCCTCTCACCTCCTCTCACTTCACCTCACCTACTTCAACACACGATGACCGACCTTCACGCTTCCTCCGGCCCTGCCCTTGCCTCGCGCCGCAACGTCCTCAAAATGCTCGCCAGCGCGCCGGTGCTGCCCCTGGGCAC
>JAQGNA010000671.1 GCA_028292075.1 Rhodoferax sp.
CGCACCTGTTGCAGCTGGGCGTCCAGCGCCTTGGCCAAAGGTGCAGACGGCACGGATGGCGATGGCGATGGCGCGGACGCCCGCACGCTCCCCGCCGCGCCGATGGACTGGTGCGTGGCATGCAGCGTAACGGCGTCGAACACGCCAACCCAGGCGCTCAGCCGCTCGGCGAGGTCCTGCCGTGGCCTTTCGCTTTCGCTGCCGCTCCATTCGTCGAGCAGACGCACCAGGGTCGAACTGTTGAAGTTCCTGCGCAAATCACTTTCCTTGGCATGGCGAATCGCCATGTCGGTTGAAACAAATGGTGGAACGACGGGCCGGCGGCGCTGCGCTTGCCATGTCGCCGGCGCCGGCCGGGAAACCCGAGCGGTGGTACCGGGCGGTGATCCATGGCGACCTTGCGCGGTTTCTGCTTTCCGGCGGTCAGTCGACCAGTCGACCCGTCGACCCGTCAGAGGAACCAGCCGGACCTGCCGGCGGCATCTGCCTTCAAGGCGATACCGGCAGCCGCCACGCGGAAGTGGGATTTTAAGGCCTCGAAGGGAGCGGCCCGGCCGTGGGTGGTCCGGGTCCGCCGAGGCCCGGAGACGGGGTACCCGCGCGGACGTGCCGCTGGGAAGCTGGGATGCCGGGAGGCAGCCAATTCCGCAGGCCTGCCCGTGGCAGGGCAGGCCACGGTGCGGGCGACTGGAAAGACCCAGTGCACAGCGGCAGCGCGCTGTACGGACCTCACCCCGTGGAGCCGGACCGGCGCGGATGGCGCACCGGTGGCGGATGGGTAGCGCGCGGGCGACCCGGGAAGTGCCCGCGCGTCGGTCGCCCGCTTACTTGCTGAAGCTGCCGGCGACGACCAGGTCCTTCGGTGCCGAGGAGCGTCCCACGTACACCGTGTACTGGCCGGCGGGTGTGACCCAGGCGTTGGTGGCCTTGTTCCAGACGCTGAGCGGGTGGTTCGCGCCTGCGGGTTGCAGCGAAACGGTCACTTCCTGCGTGCCGCCGGCGGCCAGTTCCACCTTCTGGAAGCCAACCAGTCGCTTGGGCGGCTGGGCCACGCCCACCGCGCTGGCCGAAGCCGGCAGCGACAGGTAGACCTGGACCACCTCGGCCCCGGCGCTGCCACCGGCGTTGCGCACGGTCGCCTTCACGTCGTAGCCGCCCGCCGCATTGGCCGTGACGCTCGGTGCGGCCAGGTTGAAGTTGGTGTACGACAGGCCATGGCCGAACGGGAACGCCACGCAGGGATTGCTGCCGTTGACCACCGCGCACTGCCCGCTCACGTTCGCGTCGTACCAGCGGTAGCCGATGTTCAGCTGTTCCGAATAGGTGACGGTCTGTGTCACGCCGTCCGCCCCCACCACGCCGGGAAATTGTGCGGCGGTCAGGTGGTCCAGAAAGCCCTTGCCGGCGAACGGCATCGTCACCGGCAGCTTGCCGGAGGGGTTCTTCTTGCCGAACAGCAGGTCGGCCACGATGTTGCCGTCTTCCTGGCCCGGGAACCACACCTCCAGCATGGCCGGGCCGGCGCTTCCGACCAGGGCCGGGTCCATGGCCACGCCGGCGTTGTCCTTCAGCACCAGCGTGGTCTTCTGGGCCATGCTTTTCGAGGTGCTCGAGGCCGCGCCCATGACGGCCTTGATCATGGCGACGGTGTTGCTGTTCTTCACTCCGTTGGCGCCGGTGGCGGTGGCCGGCGTGGTGAGCGACGCTGGCGCATACCAGTCGAGGCTGGTGCCGTCGGCCGCCGAGGCGCCGGGCGCCAGCGGCACGGTGGCCGTGGCCAGCGAACTGCCGTCCTGGACGGTGGCGCGGTCGGCGCCTTCCTCGGAGATCGAGCCGGCCATCAGCACCACCGCATCGGCTGCGGCCGCGGCGGCGGTGGCTTGCGCAAAGGTGCTGGCCACGCCGTCGATGGTGGCGTTGGCATTGGCGTCGTCCACCAGGATCAGCTGCACCGTGGCGGAGGCATTGCCCGCCGCCTTCAGCGCGTTCTGGATGCCGGCGACCGGCGTCACGGTGTAGTTGGGCACCACGTCGGAACTGCCGCCGCCGCTGCCCATGGCCTTGCCCACCAGGCTGCCGCCGGCAACGGCCTGCTGCGCATAGACCTGCGAGGCCTTGCCCACCACGACGACGCGGGCCAGGCTGGTGGCCAGCGGCAGCGCGCCGTTGTTCTGCAGCAGCACCGCCGCCTTGGCACCGATGTCGCGGGCCTTCTGGCCGTTCGCGGCGAAGTCGATCGGCGTCTGCTTCAGCGCGCGGTCGAAGATGCCCCACTTGAACATCTGGGTGTAACGCCGCTCCAGCGAGCGGTCGAACATTGCCGCGGTGATGCTGCCGTCGGCCAGCGCCTTGGTCAGGTTGGCCACGCTCCAGAACTGCGGAATCGGCATCTCGTGGTCAAGCCCGTTGCGCATGGTGGCGGCGGTACTCTTGATGGCGAAGAAGTCCGACTGCACGTAGCCGGTAAAGCCCCAGTCGTTGCGCAGCACCTTGGTGAGCAGTTCCTCGTTCTCGCAGGACTGCACGCCGTTGACGTAGTTGTAGGCGCACATGACCGAGGCAGCCTTGCCGTCCTTCACGGCCATCTCGAAAGGCAGCAGGTACAGCTCGCGCATCACCTGTGGGTCGATGGTTTCCTGGATCTTCTGGCGGTTGGTTTCCTGCTCGTTGCCGACGAAATGCTTGGGCATGCCGATCAGGCCCTTGGCCTGCACCGCCTTGACCTCGGCCACCGCCATCGCGCCGGTGAGGTAGGGGTCTTCGCCGAAGTATTCGAAGTTGCGCCCGAGGATGGGCAGCCGCGCCAGGTTGACGCCTGGCGCCTCGAACACGTGCAGCGCCAGGTTGTTCATCTCGGTGCCGATGACGTCGCCATAGGCGGTGGCGACGGCCGGGTCGAACGAGGCGGCCGTGCCGATGGCCGAAGGCAAGGCCGTGGCCTTGGCCGAGCTCGCGTCGGTGTAGGCGGCGAAAGGCGAGCCGGCACCGGCCTGGACCTTGTCGAACAGGGCTTTCGACACGCAGTCGTTCTGCCCCAGGCCGACCGGCCCGTTGGTGATGCGGAAGGTGGGAATGTTCAGCGACGGGATGCTGGTCACATGCCGGGCGCCATAGCACTCAGGCAATTCGGGCAGCACCTCTGGCAGGCTGCCGGTGAGCTGTTGCATCTTCTGTGCTGGCGTCATGGCGGCAATGAGCAGTTTCGCCCGCTGGTTGGCCACGGCTTCCCGGGCTGTGTCGCTGCCGGCCTGGTTCTGCCGTGCCACCACCGATGGGCGCATCCATTCGTTGCCGACGAAGCCTTCGTCGATGTTGCCGCCGCCCCCTCCGCAGGCGGCCATGCCGGCGGCCACCAGCAGGCCGGCCGTTGCGGCAATGGCGGTTTTACGGAAATGAGGTGAGGCGGTCATGGGGGATCTCCAAAATAGTGCGCCAATCCGGCGCAAGAAGGTTAACGTTAACGTGAAATATGCACTATTGTTATCGTTATCAAACTGGGCATGGCCTCAGGTTTACCCTATGTCCCATGGCCATCTTGCAAAACTGTGGTTCATGACAGCTTCGACCGTGAAGATGGCGGATGCCTAGAATCCGCGGTCTTACGTCCCGCTCAGCGCCCGACCGTGTGGGCCTTTCCTGCCACCCTTGTTGTCAGCAACCTTCCTGCCACGCTTCTTGCCATGCCCCACCTTTTTGAACCGGCCCGCGGCTTTCAAGCCGCCATCGTCGACCTCGACGGCACCATGGTCGACACGCTGGGCGACTTCTCCGCCGCGCTCAACCTCATGCTGGGCGATTTGGCGCTGCCCGCCATCGCGCCCGAGCGCATCGAGTCGATGGTCGGCAAGGGCTCTGAACACCTGATCGCGTCGGTGCTTCGGCATGTGCTCGGCGCCGAAGGGCTGCCAGCGGCGGAAGCCAGCACACGTGCCGACCGGCTGTACCCCGACGCCTGGGCGCACTACCAGCGTCATTACCTGGCGGTCAACGGGCAGTTCTCCGAGGTCTACCCAGGCGTGCTGGAAGGCTTGGCCGTTTTACGCGCCCGGGGCTGGCGGCTGGCCTGCCTGACCAACAAGCCCACCGACTTCGCCCGACCGCTGTTGGCCGCGAAGGGGCTGGATGGCTTCTTCGACATGGTGTTCGGTGGCGACGCCTTCTCCCGGAAGAAACCTGACCCATTGCCCCTGTTGCGCACCTGCGAAGCGCTGGGCAGCGAGCCAGCACGCACGCTGATGATCGGCGACTCGCAGAACGACGCGTTGGCGGCCCGTGCCGCCGGTTGTCCGGTGGTGCTGGTGACCTACGGCTACAACCATGGCGAGCCGGCACGCGGTGTGGACGCAGATGCCCACCTCGACAGCCTGGCCGGGCTGGCCGCCCTGCTCGGCCCACGCTGAGGCACGGCGGCGCAACACCCTGCGCTGCCTCGCGGGGGCCTGCAACCTCATCGCGCGATTGCGGCGACGGCCGGCTCCGTGATTGAGCGTCAGCCTATTCCTACATCTGGTTCTTGGGCTGTCCCACAGACCGAGGCATGGTCTGGCTACGCACTGTCGCTGCTGGCAGCCTTACCCTCCATGTCAACGGTGGATGAACGACAACGACAAAGCGACAGGCAGGCCCACCGCATTCATTCGCAACGTTCGCAACGAGGTGGGACATGGACTGGATCGTTTGGTTGGTGGCTGGCTCCGTCGGCATG
>JAQGNA010000566.1 GCA_028292075.1 Rhodoferax sp.
ACAGCGCCGCCAGGCTTCTTGCGACGCGCACATCGGGGTTGTTCATGCGGTCGATGGCGCGGGCCGCGATGAACTGGCCCAGGCGTTCGTTCAGCTGGTTCATCACGAAGCGGTTGAAGCCCAGCGAATGGTCCAGAAGCCAATGGAACATGTCGACGGGCAGGCCGGCCACCACGCCTTTCCTCAGCGCCTGCACGTTGTAGCGGTAAGACTCGCGCTTCAGCACCGTGCCCTCGCCGAACCAGCCGCCCGGTGGCAGGCCGGCGTACGTCACCGTCTGGCCCTGCGCGCTCTCGGTGCTCATCTTCAGCAGCCCCTCGATCACGCCGAACCAATACGTCACCGGCTTGCCCATGCGGCACACATAATCGCCGGGCAGCGCGTCGCCGACGAGCAACTGCGGCAGCGCGCGGGCCCGCTCGGGTTCGCTCAGGTGCCGTAGCCAGGGGATCCCGTCAAGCTCGGTCGCCGTGGGTGCACGGCGCCGCTGGTGGAGCGGGAGGTCAGGCGTCATGGCAAGGCCCGGGCTTGAAGCGCAAGAAAAAAAGTGGCATGAGGGAAAGTCCGGGGGAGGGGAGTCCCTTGGATTGTCGTCCAAACGACAACCTGGCGTCAAAGTG
The DNA here is from genome assembly GCA_028292075.1 of Rhodoferax sp. The sequence goes on from JAQGNA010000566.1 coordinate 621, forward strand.
AATCCTAGTATCGCGGCAACCCGGCATAGGACCTTGTTTATGCAAACCACGTTTCCGCGACTTCTTCTTCAGCACGCCGCCGGCCGCCCCGAAGCGCCAGCCATGCGCGAGAAGGAATACGGCATCTGGCAGACGCTGAGCTGGGCACGCATGGCCACGCTGGTCGAGCACATTGCCGGCGGGCTGGCGGAGTCTGGCCTGCGGGCCGGCGAGCACATCGCCCTGGTCGGCGCCAACCGGCCGCGGCTCTATGCCACCATGCTGGCCGCGCAGTCGCTCGGCGCGATTCCGATTCCGCTGTACCAGGACGCAGTGGCCGCCGAATGCGTGTTCCCGCTGAACAACGCCGAAGTGCGCTTTGCCATGGTCGAAGACCAGGAGCAGGTCGACAAGCTGCTGGAGATCCGCGGCCAATGTCCTCAGTTGCAGACCATCGTTTTCGATGATCCGCGCGGGCTGCGGCAGTACGACGAACCTGGCCTGGTCGCGATGGACGTTCTCATCGAAACCGGCAAGGCCCACGCCGCGCGCCACCCCGGCTTCTTCAAGGCCGCGGTGGAGGCGGCCCAGCCCGACGACGTGGCCGCGATGTTCTTCACCTCCGGCACCACTGGCAACCCCAAGGGCGTGGTGCACACGCACCGCACCTTGCTCGACCGTGCCGAGGCCGGCGCCGAGTTCGACCACCTCACCGACCGCGAGGAAGTGCTGGCCTACATGCCGCTCGCCTGGATCGGCCAGAACATCTTCAGCTACGCCCAGTGGCTGTGCTGCGGCTACGTGGTCAACTGCCCCGAGAGCGCGGCCACGGTCACCATCGACCTGAAGGAGATCGGCCCGACCTACTACTTCGCGCCGCCGCGCATCTTCGAAGGCTTGCTGACCAGCGTGATGATTCGCATGGAAGACGCCGGCGCCGTCAAGCGTGGCATGTTCCACTGGTTCATGAACGTGGCGCGCAAGGTCGGCCCGGCGCTGACGGACGGCCATAGCGCGGGGCTGGCCGATCGGCTGCTCTACGCGCTGGGCAACCTCTTCGTCTATGGCCCGTTGCGCAACAGCCTGGGCTTCAACCGCGTGCGCGTGGCCTACACCGCGGGAGAGGCCATCGGGCCGGACCTGTTCACCTTCTACCGCTCGATCGGCATCAACCTCAAGCAGTTGTACGGCTCCACCGAGACGGCGGTGTTCGTCTGCCTGCAGCCCGACCACCAGGCGCGTGCCGACACGGTGGGCATTCCGATCAGGGGCGTGGAGATCAAGGTGGCCGACAACGGCGAGATCCTGGTGAAGTCAAGCGGTTTGCTCAAGGGCTATTACAAAAACCCCGCCGCCACGGCCGAGGTGCTGACGGCCGACGGCTGGTACCACACCAGCGATGCCGGCTTTCTGGACGCCGGCGGCCACCTGAAGATCATCGACCGCGTGAAGGACGTGGGCCGCATCCACGGCGGCCCGAACGACGGCGCCATGTTCGCGCCCAAGTATGTCGAGAACAAGCTCAAGTTCTTTCCGTTCATCAAGTAAGTCGTGGCCCTTGGCGACGGCCGCGAGCGGGTTTGCGTGATGATCAACATCGACTTCGAGGCGGTCGCCAACTGGGCCGAGAAGCGCAACATTCCATACGCCGGCTACACCGACCTGGCGCAAAAGCCCGAGGTCTACCAGCTGGTCAAGGAGTGCGTCGAGAAGGTGAACGCCGACCTCGCGGGCGACGAGAAGCTGGCCGGCAGCCAGATCCACCGCTTCCTCATCCTGCACAAGGAGCTCGATGCCGACGACGGCGAGCTGACCCGCACCAACAAGGTCCGGCGCGGCTTCATAGCCGACAAGTACAAGCTGCTGGTCGACGCGCTCTACAGCGGCCGCACGGTGCAGTACATCCAGACCCAGGTCAAGTTCGAGGATGGCCGCACGGGCAGCGTGGACGCGACA
>JAQGNA010000695.1 GCA_028292075.1 Rhodoferax sp.
GGCGTGCTGACCACGGGCAGGTGGGCGGCAAGGTACTCCAGCAGCTGCGGCGGGTTGGCGAAATGCGTGCGCGGACCGCAAAGGAACGGCAGCAGCGCCACCTGGCAACGCGCCAGCAGGTGCGGCAGCAGCTCGTAGGGCTGCGGCCCGAGCCAATGCAGATTGGGCCGGCGCGGCAGCGTGCCGGCATCGTTCAACAACGTCGGTCCGACCATCACGAATTGCCACTGCGGGCGGGCAGCTGCCAGGGTCGCCAGAAGACCGACGTCGAGCCGCTCGTCGATGCTGCCCACATAGCCGAGCACGGGCCGGCCAGCGCCCCTGATGGGCCCCAGCAGGCGCTCGGCTTCATCGGCCGCGCTGCCGTGCCGGGGCAGCCCGGCCGGTGCGAAGTGGCTGGCATCTACCGCATGCAGGAGACAGATGGCGGCGGGGTTCTGCAGGCGCTTCAGGCCGTGCAGCGCCTGCCCCGCCACCAGCACCAGGTCGGCGGCGGCGAGCAGGGCCTGCTCCTGCCGGTGCCAAGGCGTGCCGACCTGGCTGGCCCCGACCACGTCCTGCGTGCAGTCGTAGACCAACATGGCGGGATCGAGGGCAGTGGCCAGCGGCAGCGCGGCGGGGGTGCACAGCCAGGCGATGGGATACCGGTTCGCCTGCTCGCGCGCATGGTGCTGCAGCAGCCTGCGCAGCAACGGCAGCTGCGCGCCGTCGAAGCCGGACGAAACGGCCGGGGTAAAGGGCGTCAGCACCTCGATGTCGGGCTGCGGGCAGGTCGTCACCAGGCAGAGGTCGTCCAGGCTGTGGCGCGGCGCCTCCACGAAGGTGACCCGGTAGTCCCGGGCGAGCATTGTCATCAGGTGTTGAGGACGCCGCTGCAGCAGTTCCCAGGGCTGGTGAGAGAAGACCACGATCGAAGGCTTGCCGGCCGCGGCGGTGGCCAGGGCCGACTCGGGCAGGCGCTCGCGCCACCGTGCCAGGGCCTCGGCATACGGCCGGTGCAGCACGCGGGCCAGGGTCTCGCGGGGGTGCTGAACGGCGGGCGGTTGGTGGCGCGGCTCTGGCGCTCCATGCGCCGCACCCGGCCCGACAGGCGCACCTGACCCACCGGTCACGCCCTCCACACCCACCCCATGCGCCCCATGCGCCCCACGCGCGACGTCCCACAGACCGCTGTGGTGCCAGCGGTCGGGCTCGTTCCAGTCGGGCCGGTCGACCAGGGGATAGAGGCACAGCCCCCACACCGGCACGCCGCGCGCGCGGGCCTTGGCCACCTGGCTGGCGATGTCGCTGAGCCAGAGCCCGCGCCCCGCGCCCACATGGCTGGTCTCGGACACCACCAGCGGCCGGCCGTAGCGGCGCCAGGCGTCGCCGAGAAGTTGCTCGAAGGCGCGCCGCCGCGGATCGCGCTCGTGCCAGCGCAGGCGCCGCTCCGTGCCCACTTCCCACTGGCCGTTGTGGTAGTGGTTCACGCCCAGCAGGTCAAGCATGGCCGGACTGCCGCCAAGCCCGGGTTCGGCACGGCCGGCCAGCAGGTCCCAGGTCTGCCACTGGTAGCTGTCCACCTCGGCCGCGGCGGCCGCCAGATCGGGCCGGTCCGGCGGGGCCACCACATGCACCAGCGGCTCGACCTGCATGAAGCGCGCCCGCGGGTCGACCTCGCGCATGGCATGCGCGGCGGCCAGCGACGCCATCACCAACCGGCGCTTGATCGCATAGCCGCTGTGGCGGCTGCTGCCGCCGGCATGCGAAGGGTCGCCGACATACCCGCCGATGAGGTTCGTATGGGCCGCGGCCCAGCTCAGAAAATTGATCTCGTTGACCGGTGTGTAGACCGGCGCATCGGCGCTCAGGTTGCCCAGCACCCGCGCCACCTCGGCGGCGAACAGCGCGAAGCGGTCGATCAGGGCGTCGTCGAGCAGGCTCACGCCGGGGGGCGTGCCGTAGTGCATCACCGTCCAGAGGATCTGCACGCCGTGGCGCCGGGCGGCCTGGGCCATGCGCAACGGCCGCGACAGATCGAACACGCCAGGCGCGGTTTCGCAGAGCCGCCAGCCGATGCTCTCCCGCACCGAGGTGATGCCGAGCTCGGCCGCGCGGGCGTAGTCGCCGTCGAGGTGTTCGACATGGCCGTGCGCCCGCGCCATGTCGAGGGCCAGGCCGTTGCCGTTGCGGTGGTCGGCGCCCTCGAAACCGCCCATCCAGAAGGATCGGAACGGGTTTTCCAGGACGGCGTGGCCGCGCGGCACGACGACGTGGGTGTTCATACGGGGTAGGCCGCCACCAGAGAAGCCGCCGCGACGCCCGGCAGCGGCACGTCGCCCGCCAGCGATGCGCGGAAGTAGGCGACGGTGCGCAGCAGCCCCTCGTCGAGCGGCACCTTCGGCGTCCAGCCGAGTTGGCGGGTGGCCTGTGTGATGTCGGGGCAACGCCGGCGTGGGTCGTCCTGCGGCAGCGGCCGGTACACCAGGCGCGACCGGCTGTGCGTCAAGGCCAGCACGCGTTCCGCAAGCTGGTGCATGGTGATCTCGTGCGGATTGCCCAGGTTGATCGGCCCGGTGCCCTCGCCCGCCATGAGGCGCAGCAGCCCCTCGATGGTGTCGTCGACGAAGCAGAAGCAGCGTGTCTGCTGGCCACTGCCATACAGCGTGATGTCATCGCCACGCAGCGCCTGGACCACGAAATTGCTGACCACCCGCCCGTCGTCGGGCAGCATGCGCGGCCCGTAGGTGTTGAAGATGCGCGCCACGCGCACCGCCACGCCGTGCTGGCGCAGGTAGTCGAAGCACAGGGTTTCGGCGCAGCGCTTGCCTTCGTCATAGCAGGCGCGTTGTCCGATGGTGTTGACATCGCCGTGGTAGCTCTCGGGCTGTGGATGCACGGCGGGGTCGCCGTAGATCTCGCTGGTCGACGCCTGCAGCAGCCTGGCGCCGCAGCGCCGTGCCAGCTCCAGCATCTGCCAGGTGCCCTGCACGCTGGTGAGCGTGGTGCCGACGGGGTCGCGCTGGTAGAAAGGCGGGCTGGCGGGACAGGCCAGGTTGAAGATCGCATCCACCTCGATGTCGCAGGCCTCCCGCACGTTCTGCTCGATGAAGCGAAAGCGCGGATGGGGCAGCAGGTGCGCCAGGTTGGCCAGGCTGCCGGACGACAGGTTGTCCAGCGCGCAGACCCGGTGGCCGGCCGCCAGCAGCCGGTCGCACAGGTGGCTGCCCAGAAAGCCGGCGGCGCCGGTCACGAGGATGTGTTGGGCTTGGGTCAAGGCAGGTCCGATCTTCTTGGTGGAGTGGGGGTCGCTAAATGTCGATGTGGAGAGCGGCAATGTCGAGAACGTCGATGTGGGGGGCGATGCCGCTCAGGGGTAGAGCGTGCGAAAGCGCCAGGCGCCGCGGATCCGCCAGAACACCGCCAGAAACGGAATCGCCACCGAGGTCACCAGCATTTCGGCCACATGGGCGGGCGCCAGCGATGCGCCGCGCAGGCGGCGGCCCGCAAAGGCCAGGCAACCGACCAGGCTGACGGCGGCCAGGCCCAGCGCCAGCGCTTCGAGCCGGCACAGCGCGGCCACCATCGCGCCCAGGGCGGCCGAGACGATCACTAGGTAGTTCCATGGCGGGCGCCGCCGCACCTTCTCGAGGTAGAGCCGCCGGTGCTTGGCATAGAGCAACGCATCGAAGTACACGTTCGCCTGCTGCGACATCGACCCGCCCCAGGGTGCCTCGCGCACCGGGTGCACCACCACGGCCCGATCGGCGCGGCCCACGCGCCCGTAGCGTTCGATCAACGCGAAGTGCAGGTCGGAGTCCTCGCGCCAGGCCCGGGTGAAGCGCGTGTCGAAGCCGCCGGTGGCCAGCAGGGCCTCGTGCCGCACGAAGGCGTTGGCGGTCACGAACTCGGCCCGCTCCAGGCCCTGGGTGTTGCGGGCATGGTCGGTGGGCCGGGCCGGCGCCGGCACGACCACGCGGCCG
>JAQGNA010000742.1 GCA_028292075.1 Rhodoferax sp.
CTTCCACCGCGGCCGAGGCGATCTTGAGGCCGCCGCGGTTGATGATGTCCTTCTTGCGGTCGACGAAATGCAGGTGGCCTTCGTCGTCGAAACGGCCGATGTCGCCGGTGCGCACCCAGCCATTCACGAAAGCCTGGGCCGTGGCCTCGGGGTTGCGGAAGTAGCCGAGCGCCATAGACGGGCCGGAGAACTCGATCTCGCCCGTCTCGCCGGCCGCCAGCGGCTGGCCGGCCTCGTCCACTACCCGCACCGCGCAGCCGCGCATGGCGCTGCCGATGCAGCCCGCCTTGCGGGGCAGGAACCACGGCGGCAGCACCGTGCCGGACGGGCCGGTCTCGGTCATGCCCCAGATGTGCACCTGGTCCACCCAGGGCAGGCGCTCGGTGAACTTGGCAATGACCTCGGCCGGCATGGCCGCGCCGCCGTAGCCGAGGCGCCGCACGCGCGACAGGTCGTAGCGCCCGCGCGGGTATTCGTCGATCATGAAATGCAGCGGCGAAGTCACGCCGTGGTAGACGGTTGTGCCTTCGCTTTCGATCAGGCGCAGCCGGCCGGCGTTGTCGAGTGGCGACTCCTCCAGCACCACGCCCGCACCATGCACCCACGCCGACATGCAGGCCATGTTGAGCACCGAGCTGGTGAAGATCGGCCATGCGCCTTGGTATGTGTCATCGCCCGTCAGGCCCATTGCGCCGCCCACCGCATAACCGCAGTACAGCTGGCTGCGATGGCAGTGCGTGACGGCCTTGGAGCGCGCCGTGGTGCCCGAGGTGAACAGCAGCACGCTCGGGTCGCCAGGCCGCGTCACATCGGGCAGGTCGATCGCGTGGAAGACGCGTTCGGGTTCCGGCCAATGACCCTCCTCGTTCGGGTCGCCGCCGAGCACCAGCAAGGTGGCCGCGGGACAAAGTTGCTTCAGCCTGGTGGCCGCGTCGGCCGTGGTGACGACCATGGAAGGCTCGACGAGATTGAGCGCGTGCTGCAGCTCGTCGTCAGACGCGCGCACATTCAGCGGCACGGCCACGGCGCCGAGGCGCCAGCAGCCGACCGCCGTCAGCACCGCCTCCCGCACCGCCGCGTTCGACAGGAACAAAGCCACGCGGTCGCCCTGCCGGACTCCTCGCAGATGCAGGCCGCGCGCCACGGATTCCATGCGAATCACCAGTTGCGCATAACTCAGCCGGTCGCGGTGGCCCTGGTGACTGTGCGCGGACAAGGCCAGCTTGAACGGATGCTGCTTCGCGCGTAGCCGCAGCAGCGCCGGTACGGTGATACCGTGCAGTTCGTTGTAGAGGTTCATGCCGGGATCGCTCATCGTCATCAGGCCACGCTGTAGCCACCGTCTACGGGCAAGGTCACGCCGGTGATGTAGCGAGCATCTGCGGAGGCCAAAAATGCCGCGGCTTTGGCGATGTCGTAAGGCTTGCCCCAGAAGCCGGCGGGCAGGCGCTTCTTGATCGCCGTGCTGCGTTCCGGGTCGGCGAACGCTGCTTCGGACATGCGGGTCTCGATCCAGCCCGGCGCCACCGCGTTCACGCGCACGCCCTCGGCTGCATACGCCACGGCCAGCGCGCGCGTGAGCGACACGATGGCACCCTTGCTCGCGCTGTAGGCCGGGTTCCGCGCCGAGCCGAAGTAGCTCCACATAGAGGCGAAGTTGACGATGCTGCCACGCGCCGCCGCAAGTGCCGGCCGCATCATCAGACACGCAAGCTGGGTGCCGTTGAGGTTCACATCGACCACCTTGCGGAAACCTGGCAAGGTGAACTCGGCGCCACCGTGCTGGATGATGCCGGCCGCGTTGACCAGCACGTCGAGCCGGTCGATCCCAGCGATGGCGCGGGCCATCGCGGCCTCGTCGGTGATGTCGAGCCGGTGGAATTCGATGCCCGAGCCTTCGAGCTCGGGCTCTGTGTCGAGCCCGAGGGCGATCACGCGATGGCCGCGCGCAAGAAATTCGAGCCCGGTGGCCAGGCCGAGGCCGGTGCCGCCGCCGGTGATCAGGGCCGTGGCTCGTGTCGTGTTGGATGTGGTCATGGGTAAAGGTTTTCAGGCGGCCAGCGCTTCGAGCCGGTGCATTGCGTTTTCGAAATCGACGGCGGTGAGTGGCCGCGGGAAGTGCTTGAGGTGCGGCGAAGCCATCGTGCCTCCGGCGATGCGGCGGATGGTGGCCGCGCTGGTGTCGTGCACGCCGATGCCGGCCAGGTTCACGGCCAGACCGACGGATCTGTGAAACGCCAGTTGCGCGGCCATGAATTCGGGCGAACGTTCTTCGAGGATGAACTGCACCAGCAGGCCGTAGCCCACATGGAAGCCGTGCAGCGTGGTCTCCGTGCCCTCGGCCAAAGGCAGGCCGCGCGTGAGCGAGTGCGCGAGTGACAGGCCGCTGTTCTCGAAGGCCAGACCGCTGAGCAGCACCAGCGCTTCGGTGAGGCGTTCGAAGGCGGGCGTAGGCTTGCCCGCATCGAGCGCCTTCAGGCCCTCGACCCCGTCCTCGCGGATCACGCGGTCGCACGCCACCGAGATCTGCTGCGCGGCAATCGTGCCCGCGCCGCCGAACAGGTTCAGGCCGCCGTTGTTCTGTGCCTG
>JAQGNA010000760.1 GCA_028292075.1 Rhodoferax sp.
TGGCCGATTCCGCATGGGCGAGCACGACGGTGACCACGCCGAGGGCCTGCATGAAGCGCCGTCCGGCCGCCAGGTCGTAGTGCATGGCAGCCAGGGCGGCACGGGTGCCGAGCGCCAGCACCAGGTGGTCGGCACCGGCATGCGCAAGCGCGGGCGGTATGCGCGGGTCGAGGTCGGTCGGCGTGTAGCCGAACAGCGCCAGCGCCTCGGCCACCGCCGCTTCGCTCGCCGGCGCACTGCGGGTCGGCGGCGACTGCAGCGCGGCCGACACGGTGTTGCCGCTGCGGTGCCCTTCGACCGTGATGCGTGCCTGGTTGAGCGTCAGCGGGAACACGCCGTCACCCTGTTGCAACGCCAGCGCCGCACCCAGCGCGATGGAGGCGTGGCCGCAAAAAGGCACCTCCGCTTCAGGCGAGAAATAGCGCACACGCCAGCCCTCGCCGTCGGGCTCGGAAAAGGCGGTTTCCGAAAACCCGACCTCCGCGGCGATGCGCTGCATGTCGGCGTCGGCGGGCAGCTGTTCGGCAATGACGACGCCGGCCGGATTCCCGCCGGTCTGGCCTTCCGAGAAGGCCGCGATTTTCTGGATGTGCACGAAGTTCCTTCCTGGTGAAAGTGGTGCGGTGCGGCGCCGCGTGATGGGTACCCTGCGCGATGGGCATACCGTGATGGACATACTTTAGCGGCGCGCAACCCGACAACCAGAGGATTGCTGGATTAGGATGCGCGAGGCTGATCGCAACCACAACGACACGTTCCTCGACAGGGAGACAACCACATGGCATCCGGAAGAATTCTCGTGGCCCAGGGCGGCGGCCCCACGGCCGTCATCAACCAGTCGCTTGCGGGGGTGGTGCTGGAGGCCCGGCGCTTCGGCCACATCGAGCGGGTGTATGGGGCACGGCACGGCGTGCGCGGCATCGTTGACGAAGACCTGGTCGACCTGTCGCAGGAAACCCGGCAGCACCTCGAACTGGTGGCCGCCACGCCCTCTTCGGCGCTGGGCTCCACCCGCGACAAGCCCGACCTGGCGTACTGCCAGGAGATCTTCAAGGTGCTGCGCGCGCATGAGATCGACCACTTCTTGTACATCGGCGGAAACGATTCATCGGACACCGTGCGCATCGTCAGCGAGCAGGCCGCCCTGGCCCATTACCCGCTGCGCTGCCTGCACATTCCCAAGACCATCGACAACGACCTGGTGGGCAATGACCATACGCCGGGCTTTCCTTCGGCGGCACGCTTCGTGGCCCAGGCATTCGCTGGCGCCAACCTCGACAACGCCTCGCTGCCCGGCGTGTACGTGGGCGTGGTCATGGGGCGCCACGCGGGCTTTCTCACCGCCGCCGCGGCGCTGGGTCAGAAGCATTCCGACGACGGCCCGCACCTCATCTACCTGCCCGAGCGCACCTTCGTTCTCGAGCAGTTCCTGGCCGACGTGAAGTCGGTGTACGACCGGCTCGGCCGCTGCGTGATCGCGGTGTCGGAGGGCATTCATGACGCGAGTGGCGCGGCCATTGCGAGCCTGCTTTCCAGCGAGGTCGAGCGCGACGCGCATGGCAACGTGCAGCTCTCAGGCACCGGCGCGCTCGCCGACCTGCTGTGCAACGAGATCAAGGCCAAGTTGAACATCAAGCGGGTGCGTGGCGACACCTTCGGCTACCTGCAGCGCTCTTTCCTTGGATGCGTGTCCGATGTGGACCAGCGCGAGGCCAGGGAAGTGGGCGAAAAGGCGGTGCAGTACGCGGCGGCCGGCGCGCTCGGCGGCTCCGTGGCGATCCGGCGCAGCGGCGACTACGCGACCGACTACGTGCTCCAGCCGCTCGAGGCGGTGGCCGGCAAGACGCGCGTCATGGAGGATGCGTTCATCGCGGAAAGCGGCAATGGCGTGACAGAAGCGTTTCGCAGCTACCTCCGGCCCTTGCTGGGCAGCGGGTTGCCGGACACGCACCGATTGCGGCACAACCCGGTGGCACGGGTGTTGAAGCGCGGGTAGGTCGCAACCCCGTTCGCAGACTGCCCACGCCGATCGGAGATTGCCCACAGCGTTCGTCGATCGCCCACACCGATCGTCGATCGCCCACCCCCGTTCGTGCTGAGCTTGTCGAAGCACCGCCACCCCGGTTCGTAGTTTGCCCACCCCGTTCGTCACTCTCCCACCCCCGTTCGTGCTGAGCTTGTCGAAGCATCTTCACCCCGGTTCGTAGATCGCCCGCCGTTCGTCGCTCTCCCACCCCCGTTCGTGCTGAGCTTGTCGAAGCATCCTCACCAGGGCCGGCGCAACGGCTTCTCGAGCACGCCCATGGCCAGCGCCCAGCGCACGACCGATGTAGGAGCGACCTGACGGCAGCTCGGGCGGCGCGCCCGTGGCGCCATGGGTGGGGCAGGCCCACCATCGGTCATGTCGTGAAAGGATTCCCATGAGCACCACCCGCAGTACCACCACCAACTCCACCGCCCCGCTGGAGATCGACGACGGCAGCCACCCGGCACGCGATGCGTCCGATGTGGGCGGCATTCCCGCCACACTGCAGCACGGCCTCACCAACGACGACCAGGACACCGGTGCCACGCCGATCGGCCAGCCGACCGATGCCGACTGGGCCAACCGCGAGGCCGCGGCCAAGGGCGACCACGACCCCGATGCCGGCCAGGCCACGACGCACCACGGCGCCGCCGAGCGCCGCGAGCCGGGCCACATCGACTCGGCACTGGAATCGTTGGGCGAGGCCATTACCGACCCCATCCGTGAAGCGTCGGAACAAATGTCCAATGACAGTGGCGGCCGCCCCGCGTCGGAGCCGGAGAGACGAACATGACGCAGGACTACACCACCGCCGAGCCCGCCCGGGCAGAGGTCGACGCACGCCCCGGTCTCGTGGTGCTGGAGTTCGGCGACCGCTATTGCGGCATTTGCACGGCGGCGCGCCCGGCCATCGAAAAGGCAATGGCCACCAGGCCCGATGTGCAGCACCTGAAGATCGCCGACGGGCGGGGCCGTCCGTTGGGCCGTTCCTTCAGCGTCAAGCTCTGGCCGACATTGGTGTTCCTGCAGGACGGCAAGGAAGTGGCAAGGCTGGTGCGGCCGATGGACGACCAGCCGATTGCGATGGCGCTGCAGGCACTGAAGCCAGTGCAAGCGGCAAAGGCGTGAACGCGCTCCGTTAGAAACGGTAGCCGACGCCCAATTGAACGGCGGCCGGGTTCAGCTTCAAGCCGACGCTCTGGCCGGTGGACAGCGTCGCGGTGGTGCGCAGCAAGGTCTTCGATACGAATCCGTCCACGTACCAATGCTCGTCGATCGCGACCGTCGCCCCCAGTTGCAGCGTCATGCCCCAGCGGGACTCGGCCGACAGCAGGGTGGGCTGGGCTGGCGAGCCGCCGGTCAGGCCGCTCAGGGTTGCGGTGCCATGCGGCTTGTAGAGGCGCGCATAGGTCGGGCCTGCGCCCAGGTAGGGTCGAAAGCGGGTGGTGGGCTCGAAGAAGCGGTACTGGGCCAGCAGGGTGATGGGCGCCGAACGGATGTCGCCGAGCTTGCCGGAGCCTGCGATGGCGCCGTCGCCGGTGATGTCCTGCGTGAACGGCACGGCGAGCGGCAGATCGACCGACACATTCGGGGTGAGCATGTAGCTCACGCCGCCCGACAGACGGGTGCTGGCGCCGATGTCGACCTTGGTGCCGGGAATGCTGGGCGCGCTGAGGTTGCCGCTGTCGACATCGGGCGAGATGCGGGTAAAGCCGCCGCGCAGCATCCAGGTGCCGGTGGTCTGGGCCTGTGCCGAGCCGCAAACCATCAGGAAGGCCGCCAGTGTCCAGGGAGATGCGTGTTTCATGGGATGTCCTTGCGGCTCAGAGCCAGCCGACGCGCGCCATGCCCAGCGACACCAGGCGGGCCAGCAGGCTGTGGGCGAACGGCGTGGGATGCACGGTGTCGGCATAGAGGTAGTGCGACACGTCGCCGGGCACGGTGCTGGCGGTGGTGCAGGTGAGCGAATAGCCCGGCAGTGGATTGGCCGGCGAGGTGCTGCTGCAGGCTGGCGACGTGACGTTGGTGAGCGCGTACGAGGTGGGGTTGGCCACCTGGTCGGTGTTCTGCGCATAGGCGTCGACCTGCACCACACCGGCCACGCCGTCGAGGCCGGCGGCCAGCTGGCTGCTGAAGGCCTTGGTGACGGCGTCGGTCAGTGCCTTGCTGCCGGGCGCGGTGGCCTCGGCGGCCACGGTGCTCGGCGTCAGGCTGACGTTGGGCAGGTTGACCACCACCACGTACTTCGCGCCCTTGGCGAGAATCTGCGTCTTCACCAACCCCGCCAGTTGCGCGCCGGCGGTTCCCATGGCCGTGGCGGCCTGTTCGGGCGTGGCGCTCACGCCCACGGCACCCAGGTTGACGAAGGCATCGTTGCCGCCCGCCATCACCAGCACCAGTTCACTGCCGGTGAAGCTGCCCTGGTTGCGTGACAGGTGCGTGGCGATCTGGGTCGCGACCGGCACGGTCAGCTGGCCCAGCTGACCCTGGAAGGCCGTGACCGCGTTGGGCGACGCCAGCAGCGCCGCGTTCCAGGGACCGATGGGATTGGTAACCCGCGAGCCGCCCTGGGCAAAGGCCGTGCAGCCGGGGTGGTCCACCACCGGGCCGGCGAAAGCGGCCAGTTGGCCGGTGGCCAGCAGGCCGGTCTGCGCCGCGCAGGGCGTGGGCAGCGAAAGCTGTTGCGCCAGGCGCTCGACCCAGATCAGGCCGTCGGGGCCGTTGACCGTGTACTTGCCGCCGCCGGCCGCGGCGACGGCCGGCGTGCGGTACGTGCCGACGTCGCTCAGGCTGTCGCCGAAGGACACGAGCGATGAGAATTTCACCTTGGCGGCCTGCTCACCGGCGCTGCCGCCCCCGCCGCAACCCGCCAGCAGCAATGCCGCCGCGCCCGCCGTCACACTGACGGCCATCCGGGCCAAAGCGCTATTCCTGATCCATGCCATCGCTTGCTCCTTCGTTTTTGAACGGTCAGGCATCCACGGCCGACACGCCTTTTTTGAGGAGTTCATATTACGCCCGCGGCAGAGTTCGGGGCACTTTTTCACGAAACCATTTGCATCGTCCGGCATCTGCGCTCAGCCTGCGCGCCAGGCGTGCCGGAGACACCGCCATCGTTGCAGAATTCAGCGGTCTCGCACCGCCCATTCGACCAGCGCGTCGAGCGCCGGCCGTGCCGCCGCGGCGTTCGGATGGTTCACCAGGCCGACCACGACGTAGCGCTGGCCGCTGCGGCCGGTGGCATAGCCGGCCACGGCCGCCACGTCGCGCAGCGTGCCGGTCTTGAGCTGGGCGTTGCCCATGGCCTCGGGCGCCAGGCCGCGGTTCTTCATGCCGAGCGTCGTGCCGTCCACGCCGGCCACCGACAACGAATTCAGAAACACCGCGGCCTGCGGATGCACGGCGGCGCGGCGCAGCAGCCTGCCGAGCGCGGCCGCGGTGATGCGTTCGGCGCGGCTCAGGCCCGAGCCGTTTTCGACCAGCGGCGCGGGCACCAGCGGCCGGGCCGGCCCCATGGCGCGTGGCCACCAGGCCTTGACCACGGCGCGCGAAGCCTCCTGGCTGCCCTGGCCCTTGGCCGGGCGCTTGCCCGGCACATCCCGCGTGTCGGGCGCGCTGAGCGTCAGGAAGATCTGCTGCGCCATGACGTTGTTGCTGAACTTGTTGACGTCGGCGATCACGTCCGCCAGGGGCAGCGACGGCGCGTCCATGAGCCAGCGCGCGCCGACCGGCACCGGCCCTTCGCGGGCCGCGCCGTTCACGGTGCCGCCGGCCGTGGCGAACATCGCCAGCAGCGCGCGGCGCGCATAGCTGGCCGGATCGGCATAGGCCACCGGCCAGACCCGCTCGCCGCACCGGGCCGGGTAGCTGCCGGCAAAGCGCACGCGGTTCGGGTCGCTGAAGTCGGCCGCCAGCGCACCGCGCCAGTCGCCACAGGCGGCGCTGCCGATGGGCACCGTGGTGTCGATGGCCACGCCGGCCATGGGAGGCTCGCTGCGGACCCGCGCGGTGCCGTTGGCCGGGTCGGGCGTGAAGGTCAGCACCAGCGCCTTGAAGTTCACCAGCAGGCCGTCGGGCGTGCTGTTGTAGGGCCGCAGCGGCTCGCCGTCGAACTCGGCCGGGTCGCGGGCCACCGGCGCGAAGAAGCTGTTGTCCAGCACCAGGTCGCCCCGCACCTCGCGCACGCCGCGCACCTGCAGCGCCTTGAACATGGCGTCCACCCGTTCCAGCACCAGCTTGGGGTCGCCGCCGCCGCGGATGTAGAGGTTGCCGTCCAGCACGCCGTTGGCGATCGGGCCGTCGGCGTAGAAGCGGGTGGCCCAGGTGTAGTCTGCGCCGAGCAGGTCGAGCCCGGCATAGGTCGTGACCAGCTTCATCACCGAGGCCGGATTCATGGCTTCGTCGGCACGGTGGCGCAGACGCGCCGGTGCGTCCTCGGCGCCGTCGACGGGCGCCACCAGCAGGCTGACCGCATCGCGCGGCACCTTGGCCCGGGCGAGTGCCGTGGCCACTTCGGCCGGCAGTACCGGCTCCTGGGGCCGTGCCGGCGCCTTGGTGGCGGCTTGGGCGGCGTGGGCAGTGATGGCCAGCAGCACCGACAGCGCCACCAGCCGAGGATGCCAGGCACGCCAGAGACTCGAGGGGTGCCGGCGTGGCCTGACGGACGAAAAGGGAAGGGGCATGTGGTGACGGGGAAGGGCGGCGCCAAGTGCTACCTGCGATCAGGCAATCACGCAAAACCGCAAAGAGGAACACAGCCGGGCGCTCCGTGGGTAGCGCGGCCCGGGCGAGTCTACCGCCGCGCCGCAGCAGGCGCAGGCACGGCCCCACGGCGGTGCCGGAAGCCGGCTCCACCGATAATCGGCCGATGCCTCGAATGTCTCCCCGGCTGGCCGGCCATGCCGCCGCCGCCGTCACCATTGCCATCTGGACCTGCTTCATCGTGATCGCCAGGGGCGCGGCCCAGCGCACGCTGGGGCCCTTCGACCTGGCCATGGCACGCATCCTCGGTGCCAGCCTGGTGCTGTTGCCCTGGGGCTGGTGGCTGGTGCGGCAGGGTGGGGCCACGGGCGCCAGTTCGCTCTTCGGCCTGTCGCCGCTGTCGCTGCGGCTCACCGCGCTGACCGGGGCCTTCGGCGGCCTCGGCTATGCGCTGCTGGTGTACAGCGGCTTCTTCTTTGCGCCGGCCACCCATGCCTCGGTGCTCATGCCCGGCAGCCTGCCGCTGTGGACCACGCTGCTGGCCGCGGCGCTGCTGCGCGACCGCATCACCCCTGCGCGGGCCGTGGGACTGGGCCTCATCGTGGCCGGCGACCTGCTGGTGGGCGGCGCCAGCCTGCTGCACGCCTTCGACGGCGGCGAGGTGTGGAAGGGCGACCTGCTCTTCATGAGCGCGGCGCTGTGCTGGGCCATCTACACCGTGCTGGCACGGCGCCATGGGGTGGACCCGGTGCGCTCGACCATTGCCGTGACGGCCTTCGCCTTCTGCACCTATGTTCCGGTCTATGCGCTGCTGATGGCCATCGACGCCGTGCCTTCGCGCCTGTTCACCGCCCCGCCAGGCGAGGTGCTGTTCCACATGCTGTTCCAGGGCGTGGGCTCGGTGGTCGTCTCGGGCATCACCTTCATGAAGATGATCCAGTACTTCGGGCCGGTGCGCTCCACCATGATGACCTCGCTCGTGCCCGGCCTGTCGGCCCTGGGGGCGGTGCTGCTGCTCGACGAGCCCCTCCACTGGAACCTGCTGGCTGGCCTGGCGCTGGTCACCGCCGGCATCGTGTTCGGCGTGCGCCGTGGGGCAACGCCCGCGCCGACAGCCGGTTC
The DNA here is from genome assembly GCA_028292075.1 of Rhodoferax sp. The sequence continues at coordinate 7,850 of JAQGNA010000760.1, forward strand.
CTTCCCATCGACTCCGCGGGCAAGTGCCGCGGCGGTCTGCGCCAAAGGGCTCTGACACCATGAAGCTCCTGGCTTTCGACACCAGCACCGACCAACTCTCCATCGCCGTCACGGACGGCGTCCGCACGTGGCAGCACGACGGCGCCGGCGGGGCCAAGGCCTCGGCCACGTTGATTCCCGCCGTCATGGCCCTGCTGGCCGAGGCCGGCCTGAAGCTGGCCGAACTCGACGCGATCGCCTTCGGTGCTGGGCCCGGATCGTTCACCGGCCTGCGCACCGCCTGCGCAGTGGCCCAGGGCCTGGCCTTTGGCGCCCGGCGGCCGGTGCTGCCGGTCGACACGTTGATGGCCGTGGCCGAGGAAGCCCGCCATCGCTGCGGCGCCGAACGCGTCGTGGCCGTGCTCGACGCCCGCATGGACGAGATGTACAGCAGCCGCTACGCCTGGCACGAAGGCGGTTGGCAGGCCGAGGCCGACTTTGCACTGGTGCGCCCCGAAGCGCTCGATGTCCCCGAAGGCTGGACTCTCGCCGGCAATGCGATGCCGGTGTACGGCGAACGTTTTCCGCAGCGGCAAAGCGCAGCCGGCGGTGCGCCGGATGCGCCCCTTGATGTGCCCCGTGCTCAACCTCCCGATGTACCGGCCCTGCCCACCGCGATGGCCATGCTCCGTCTGGCGCCAGCGCTGCTGGCCGCCGGCGGGGCCGTCAACCCGAGCGATGCACTGCCCCGCTACATCCGAGACAAGGTGGCCCAGACCACGGCCGAGCGCCTGGTCATCCGGCAGGCCGCTGCCGACGCTGCTGCCGTTGCTTCTGCTGCGGCCAGCGTCGCCGCAAATACCGTCGGAACGGATAAAGTGGCGCCATGACGCCGTGCCTTTTCGCCCCGCGCCGGATCCGGCCCGGCGCGCCCGCCGCATGAGTGCCCTGCCGCAGGTTCAGGAAGCCCGCTTCGAGCCCATGGCGCCCGCCTGGCTCGACGCGGTGGTGCGGGTCGAGCAGACCGCCTATGCGCATCCGTGGTCGCGCATCAACTTCGAGGACGCCCTGAAGTCGGGCTACCAGGCGCAGGTGCTGGTGGCCGACGATCAGATCCTCGGCTACTTTGTCGCCATGAAGGGCGTGGACGAAGTGCACCTGCTGAACATCACCGTGTCGCCGGCCTGCCAGGGCCAGGGTTGGGCCCGCATCATGCTCGACGCGCTCGGCGTGTGGTCGCGCGGGCAGGGCCTGCAGTGGCTCTGGCTCGAAGCGCGGGTGAGCAACGTGCGGGCGCTGCACATCTATGCCGCGCATGGCTTTCAGCGAGTAGGCCTGCGCAAGAAATACTACCCCGATGCCTTCGGGCAGCGAGAGGACGCGATCGTGATGAGTCTGAAACTATGAGCCTCGACCTGGACGCCCGCCAGCGCGCCATGCTGGAGGAGATGCACATCCATGTGTGGTGGCCCAAGGCCGTGGAGCTGCCGGCCGAGCCCGCCGCCGCGGCTGTCTTGCCGGCCACTTCCGCGCCGGTTGCGGTGGCACCGCAGCAGCAGGTGAAGTCGCCGCCGCGCATGGCGCCGGTGAACATTGCCGATGCGATGGCCGATGCGCCCGAGCTTGCGGCGGCGACGGCGCGGGTGGCGGCGCCGCAGAAGCCCGTGGTGGCCCGCGCGCTGCCGGCCGGCCCCATCGACACCATGGACTGGGCCACGCTGCAGGAAGCGGTTGCCGGCTGCATGGCCTGCCCGCTGGGGCAGGGCCGCAAGAACGCGGTGTTCGGCGTCGGCCCTGCTTCAGAGGATGGCCAGCCACCGCGCGCCGACTGGCTCATCGTCGGCGAGTCACCGGGTGAAGACGCCGAGGCCCAGGGCGAGCCCTTCGTCGGCCAGGCTGGCAAGCTGCTGGACAACATGCTCAAGGCGATCGGCGTGAGCCGGCACGGCAGCGCCGACGGTCTGCCGCACAAGGCGGCCTGCATCGTGAACCTGCTCAAGTGCCGGCCACCGGGCTCGCGCAACCCG
>JAQGNA010000057.1 GCA_028292075.1 Rhodoferax sp.
TCATGCGGTTGGTGAGGGCCGAGATGCTCGAAGTGCTGCGCACGGACTACATCAAGTTCGCCCGCGCGCGTGGTTTGTCTAACCGTGTCATCCACTTCGGACATGCGCTGAAGAACACGCTGGTGCCAGTCATGACGATCACCGGCCTGCAGCTGGGCGGCCTGATCGCCTTTGCCATCATCACCGAGACGGTGTTCCAGTGGCCGGGCATGGGGTTGCTGTTCATCCAGGCCGTGACGTTTGCCGACATTCCAGTGATGGCGGCCTACCTTTGCCTCATTGCCCTGATCTTTGTCGTGATCAACCTGGTGGTTGATCTTCTTTATTTCGCCGTCGACCCGAGGCTCCGCCTGGGTCGCGCCGGAGGCCACTGATGACCGCATCCACCCTGAAGGCCAATGGCCGAGCGTTCGCGCACATTGCGCAATTCCTGCCCGAACTCACCGCATTGCGGCGTGACCTGCATGCCCATCCCGAGTTGGGCTTCGAAGAGGTCTACACCTCCGGCAGGGTCATCCAGGCCTTGAAGCTGTGCGGCGTCGACGAGGTGCACACCGGCATCGGAAAGACCGGCGTCGTCGCGCTGATCAAGGGCCGCACCGATACCCGCGGCAAGATGATCGGCCTGCGCGCCGACATGGACGCGCTGCCCATGACCGAGAGCAACGAGTTCGCCTGGCGCTCCGGCAAGAACGGCCTCATGCACGGTTGCGGCCATGACGGCCATACCGCCATGCTGGTCGGCGCGGCTCGCTACCTCGCCGAGACACGCAACTTTGACGGCACCGCCGTGCTGATCTTCCAGCCCGGCGAAGAAGGCTATGCCGGCGCCAAGGCCATGATCCAGGACGGCTTGTTCGAGCGGTTCCCGGCGCAGGCCGTGTTCGCCATGCACAACTGGCCCGGCATGCGGCCCGGCACCGTGGGCATCAACCCCGGGCCGATGATGGCTTCGGCCGACCGCATCACCATCGAAGTCACCGGCCGTGGAGGTCACGGCGCGCATGCCTACCAGACCATCGACCCGGTGCTGGTGTCGGCCCACATCATCACCGCCGTCCAGAGCATCGTGTCGCGCAACGTGCGCCCGATCGACAGCGCGGTCATCAGCATCTGTGCCATGCATGCCGGCGATCTCGGCGCGATGAGCGTGGTGCCCGGCAAGGCGACGCTGGTGGGCACGGTGCGCACCTTCAATCCTTCGGTGCAGGAGATGGTGGAACGCAGGCTCAACGAGATGTGCACGGCTGTTGCCCTGGGCTTCGGCGCCACGGCCACCGTGCACTACGAGCGCATCTATCCCGCCACGCTGAACACCTCGCGCGAGGCGCTGTTCGCCGGTGACGTGGCCGAATCCCTGGTGGGCGCCGAGCATGTGGTGCGCGACATGGAGCCGAGCATGGGTGCGGAAGACTTCTCCTTCATGCTGCAGGTCAAACCGGGGGCCTATTTCCGCATCGGGCAGGGCGCCGAAAACGGCGTGGGCAGCTGCTACCTGCACAACAGCCGCTACGACTTCAACGACGACATCCTGCCACTCGGAAGCGCGCTGCACGCCAGTCTGGCGGAACAATTCATGCCATTGCCGGCCGCCACGGCCTGATCCGATTTTTCACCCGCAACCCTCGAAGGAATTCCGATGACGATGAAACTGAAGTCTCTCGCCTGGTCCGTTTCGCTGGCCTGTGCGCTGGCGGCGGTGGGCGGCGCTGCATTCGCCCAGACCATCCGCGTGGCCAACCAGGGCGATGCCCTGTCGATGGACCCGCACTCGCTGAGCGAATCGCTGCAATTCAGCCTGACCGGCAATGTCTACGAACCGCTGGTGGGCCGCAACAAGGACCTCAGCCTGGCACCCGCGCTGGCCACCAGCTGGAAGCAGACCTCGCCCACGGTGTGGCGCTTCGAGTTGCGCAAGGGCGTGCAGTTCCATGACGGCACGCCGTTCACCGCGGACGACGTGCTGTTCTCGTTCGCGCGCGCCGCCGGCGAAGGCTCGGACATGAAGAGCTACACCAACGACTTCAAGGAAGTCCGCAAGATCGACGACTTCACCGTGGAAATCGAGACGCTGCAGCCTTTCCCCATCCTGCCCGACGTGATCTCGCTGGTCTACATGATGAGCAAGAAGTGGTGCGAGACCAACCAGGCCCTGAAGCCGGTCGATCGCCGCAAGGGCATCGAGAACGCCGCCTCGTTCCGCGCCAATGGCACCGGCCCCTTCCGCGTGCGCGAGCGCCAGCCCAACGTGCGCACCAGCTTCACCCGCAACGGCAACTACTGGGGCAAGATCGAAAGCAACGCGACCGAGATCATCTTCACGCCCATCGCCAACGACGCCACCCGCGTGGCGGCCCTGCTGTCGGGTGAGATCGACGTGATGGAGCCGGTGCCGGTGCAAGACATCGCCCGCGTCAACGCCGGTGCCAACACCCGCGTGGCCACCGGGCCCGAACTGCGCACCATCTTTCTCGGCATGGACCAGAAGCGCGACGAACTGCTGTACTCCAGCGTGAAGGGCAAGAACCCCTTCAAGGACAAGCGGGTGCGCCAGGCCTTCTACCAGGCCATCGACATCGAAGGCATCAAGACCACGGTGATGCGCGGGGCGTCCAATCCCACGGCCCTGATGATCGGCCCTGGCATCAACGGCTTCCTGCCCGAACAGAACAAGCGCCTGCCCTTCGATGTGGAAGCCGCCAAAAAACTGATGGCCGACGCCGGTTATGCGGCGGGTTTCGAAGTGGCCATGAACTGCCCGAACGACCGCTATGTGAACGACGCGCGCATCTGCCAGGCCGTGGCCGCGAACCTGGCGAAGATCAACGTCAAGATCAACCTGCAGGCCGAGACCAAGGGCACCTACTTCCCGAAGATCTTGCGCCGCGACACCAGCTTCTACCTGCTCGGCTGGACCCCCGCCACCTACGACGCCCACAACGCGCTGAATGCGCTGATGGCCTGCGTGGACGACAAGGGCGCAGGCCAGTTCAACCTGGGCGCTTACTGCAATCCGAAGGTCGACGAGCTGGCGAAGAAGATCCAGTCCGAGACGGACAAGACCAAGCGCAACGCCATGATCAAGGAAGCCTTCGACCTGCATACCGCCGACGTGGGCCACCTGCCGCTGCACCAGCAGGCGCTGGCGTGGGGCATCAGCAAGAAGGTGTCGCTGGTTCAACTGGCCGACAACTTCATGCCCTTCAAGTGGATGAGCATCAAGCCATGATGTGCCACGCCGCCATGGGGCCGGCGATGAGGCCAGCCAGTACGCCAGCCATGGCGGCCCACGCCGCGCCAAGCCACCGATGAAACAGCTTGTCTTCCGCTTCTTCGACAGCGATGTCGGCCACAGCTTTCGCACCTCGCCGGTGGCGATGGTGTCCGCCTTCATTGCCTTTGCCTGCGTGTTCTGTGCCGCGTTCGCCGGATGGGTGTCGCCGCACAACCCATTCGACCTGAGCTCCCTGGAACTCAGCGATGCCCGGCTGCCACCTTCGTGGTCGGCCGGCGGCACGGCCAAGTACCTTCTCGGCACCGACGACCAGGGCCGCGACATCCTCTCGGCCGTGATCTACGGCGCACGCATCTCCATCGTGGTGGGCGCCGCCTCGGTGCTTCTGTCGGCGGTGGTCGGCGTGGCCCTCGGCCTGCTGGCGGGCTACAAGGGCGGCTGGATCGATTCCTTCCTCATGCGGCTCTGCGACGTGATGCTGTCGTTCCCGCCCATCCTGGTCGCGCTGCTGATGGCCGGCGTGGGCCGTGCGCTGTTTCCCAATGCCGACACCACCGTGGCCTTCGGCGTGCTGATCTTCTCCATCTCGTTGACCAAGTGGGTGGACTACGCGCGCACCGTTCGCGGCTCGACGCTGGTCGAGCGCAACAAGGAATACGTGCAGGCCGCCCGCGTGACCGGCGTCTCGCCCATGCGCATCATGCGGCGCCATGTGCTGCCCAACGTGACCGGGCCGGTGATGGTGCTGGCCACCATCCAGGTGGCCACGGCCATCATCACCGAGGCCACGCTGTCGTTCCTGGGCGTCGGCGTGCCGCCCACGTCGCCTTCGCTCGGAACGCTGATCCGCGTGGGCAACGACTACCTGTTTTCCGGCGAATACTGGATCACCGTCTTCCCCGGGCTGATGCTGGTGCTCATCGTGTTGAGCGTCAACCTGCTCGGTGACTGGCTGCGCGACGCGCTGAACCCGAGGCTGCAATGAACGCCGCCCCCCTGCGCGACGGCGCGCTGCTGCAGGTCCAGGACCTGGTCGTCGAATTCCCCGGGCGCCGCGGCACCGTGCGTGCGCTCGACCACGTCTCCTTCGACATCGCACCCGGCGAGATCCTCGGCGTGGTGGGCGAGTCTGGCGCCGGCAAGTCGCTCACCGGCGCGGCCATCATCGGCCTGCTCGAGCCACCGGGCCGCATTGCCGGCGGCCAGATTCTGCTCGAAGGCCGGCGCATCGACAACCTGCCGGAAGACGCCATGCGGCACATCCGGGGCCGCCGCATTGGGGCGATCTTTCAGGACCCGCTGACGTCGCTCAATCCGCTCTACAGCATCGGCCGCCAGCTGACGGAGACCATCCAGGCGCACCTCCCTGTGAACCAGGCGGAGGCGCGCCGCCGCGCCATCGGCTTGCTGAAGGACACCGGCATTCCGGCGGCCGAGCAGCGCATCGACCACTATCCGCACCAGTTCTCCGGCGGCATGCGTCAACGGGTGGTGATCGCGCTGGCGCTGGC
>JAQGNA010000069.1 GCA_028292075.1 Rhodoferax sp.
GGCCGGGATGTGCGGCATGAGCTTGGGCGCCTGGGCGATCACGGTGCTGTCGATGTTGCCGATCTGGTAGCCCTGCACCTGCACCAGGCGCGCCGCCTCGACCAGCAGCAGCATGGAATCGGCACCCCTGAACCTGGCGTCGGTGTCCGAGAAGTGCGTGCCGATGTCGCCGAGCGCCGCTGCGCCAAGCAGTGCATCGGTGATGGCGTGCAGCAGCACGTCGGCGTCCGAATGGCCGAGCAGGCCGAGGTGGTACGCAATCTCCACGCCGCCAATGATGAGCTTGCGCCCGGCCACCAGGGCATGGGTGTCCCAGCCTTCACCGATTCTGAATGTCATGGGGCGCTCCGTTGGGTTCGTTGGCGGCTTTCGAGCACGGCCTCGGCCAGCGCGAAATCTTCGGGGTAGGTGACTTTGAAGTTCTGGGCGCTGCCCGCGACCAGACGCGGCGCCAGGCCCATGGCCTCGATGGCGCTGGCCTCGTCGGTGACGGCGAAACCCGCGCGGCGGGCCGCTTCCAGTGCCTCGCTCAGCACGCCGATGCGGAACATCTGCGGTGTCTGGGCCAGCCACTTGCCGGCCCTCGGCAACGTTGCGGCGACGCGGCCGCACCCGTCGCCCTCGCCTTCGCTCTTCAGGGTGTCGGGCAGCGGCAGGGCCAGCAGCCCGCCCACCGCGTCGCTGGCGCAGGCGTCGATCAGGGCGTCGATCTGTGCCGGCGTGACGAGGCAGCGCGCGGCATCGTGCACCAGCACCCAGTCGTGGCCGCGGGCGCCATGTTCGAACAGGTCGTGCAGGCCGTTGGCCACGCTCTCCGCCCGGGTCGCACCACCGCAACCCGACACCGCGTAAGGCGAACTCTGGTGGTCGAAAAAAGCGTCGCCAGGGGCGACCACCACGAGCAGGTCGGCAATGCGGGGCACGCTGGCGAAGGCGGCCAGGGTGTGCATCACCATGGGCTGGCCGGCCACGGGCTGGTACTGCTTGGGCACGCCGGCGTCACCGCCCGCACGGCTACCGATCCCGGCACAGGGAACAAGGGCGAAAAACCGGGGCGGCGGCAGGTCGGAAGAGGGGCTGGCGGGTAAAGACATCGGGGCCATTCTAAAATCCCCCGACACCCCGCCCGGAAAGAGCGGACGCCGCACCCCCCACCTTCCTTGCTGGGGGGTGTCGTGCATTCAGCGCAACCCCACAGGCCCTATGGATCTACCCAAACTCACCGCCGGCAAACGCTACACCCTGCCCCGCCCCACGGGCTCGGCCGACGCCTTGCTGCTGGCGCAGCTGGCCCTGCGCGAGAAGTCGCACCAGCGCCTGACCGCCATCGTGACCTCGGACGCCACCGACGCCCAGCGGCTGATGGAAGAACTCGTGTTCTTCCAGCCGACGCTGCGCTGCGCGCTGTTCCCGGACTGGGAGACGCTGCCCTATGACACGTTTTCACCGCACCAGGATTTGATCAGCGAGCGGCTGTCGACCCTGTGGCGCATCAGCCAGCGCGACAAGGAAACCGGCGCCGACGTGGTGATCGTGCCAGCCACCACGGCGCTGTACCGGCTGGCACCCCCCAGCTTCCTGGCGGGCTACACCTTTCACTTCAAGGTGAAGCAGAAGCTGGACGAGGCCCGGCTCAAGGCGCAGCTGACACTGGCGGGCTACAACCACGTCTCGCAGGTCGTGAGCCCTGGCGAATATGCGGTGCGCGGCGGATTGATCGACCTGTTCCCGATGGGCTCGCCGGTGCCCTACCGCGTCGACCTGTTCGACGACGAGATCGACAGCATCCGCACCTTCGACCCCGACAGCCAGCGGAGCCTCTACCCCGTGCCCGAGGTGCGCCTGTTGCCCGGGCGCGAGTTCCCAATGGACGACGACGCCCGTGCCAAGTTCCGCAACCGCTGGCGAGAGCTGCTGGAAGGCGACCCGACCAAGAGCCGCATCTACAAGGACATGGGCAACGGCGTGGCCACGGCCGGCATCGAGTACTACCTGCCGCTGTTCTTCGACCAGACCGCCACGGTGTTCGATTACGTCGGTGCTGGCACGGGCGATGCGCCGGCCGCTTCGTCCAGCACCACCGTGGTGCTGCACGGCGACCTCGAGCCCGCGTTCCAGCGGTTCTGGCAGGACACCAAGGACCGCTACCGCCTGGTGCAGGGCGATCCCGAGCGGCCGGTGCTGCCGCCCGAGGCGCTGTTCCTCGGCATCGAGCAGTTCTACAGCGCGGCCAACCAGCATCCGCAGCTGGCGATCCGTCAAGCGACCGCCAGCGCTGCCGGCGACAGCCCGCCGGCCACGCCCTCGGCGAGCGCCACCGACTACGCCGAATTCGAAACCCTGCCCGAGCTGACCGTGTTGCGCGGGGCCGAAGACCCGCTGGCGCGCCTCAAGGCCCACCTGCTGAAGACGCCGAACCGGGTACTGCTGCTGGCCGAAAGCGACGGACGGCGCGAAAGCCTGCTCGACTTCCTGCGGGCCAGCCAGTTGAATCCGCCGGCCTTTGAGTCGCTGGCCGAATTCCAGGCGAGCGACGAGAAGATCGGCATTGCCACGGCGGCGGTCACCACCGGCTTC
>JAQGNA010000093.1 GCA_028292075.1 Rhodoferax sp.
GACGGTGCGGCCGTTGTCGGGAAAGGCCGGCGTGGCAATGGTGAAGTCGGTGCCCAGCGCGTCCATCAGCGCCTCGGCCACCGGGCCGATGTTGCCCTCGGCGGTGCTGTCGAAGGTCGAGCAGTACTTGAAGTAGATCTGCCGGGCGCCCTGCGCACGCAACCAGGCCAGGGCCTGAAGTGATTGCGCCACCGCTTCGGCGACCGGCAGCGTGCGCGACTTGAGCGCGACCACCACGGCGTCGGCCTGGGTGTCCAGCGCAGCGGTGGGCACGCCGATCGTCTGCACGGCACGCATGCCGGCGCGCACGAGGTTGTTGGCCAGGTCGGTGGCGCCGGTGAAGTCGTCGGCGATGCAGCCAAGCACGGGGGCGCCTCTTTCGCGCTCGATCATGGCTGGCCTTTCGGGGCAGCTTTCGGCAGCTCGATGCCCGGGAAGATCTTGATCACCGCGCTGTCGTCTTCCCTGGCGAAGCCGGCCGTGGAGGCCTGCATGAACATCTGGTGCGCAGTGCTCGAGAGCGGCAGCGGGAACTTGCTGGCGCGGGCCATGTCGAGCACCAGGCCGAGGTCCTTGACGAAGATATCGACCGCCGAAAGCGGCGTGTAGTCGGCCGCCAGCACATGGGCCATGCGGTTCTCGAACATCCAGCTGTTGCCGGCGCTGTGGGTGATGACTTCGTACAGCGCGGCCGGGTCGACGCCGGCCCGCAGCCCCAGCGCCATGGCTTCGGCCGCGGCGGCGATGTGCACGCCGGCGAGCAACTGGTTGATGATCTTCACCTGGCTGCCGGCACCGGCCTTGTCGCCCAGCCGGTAAACCTTGGCGGCCATGGCGTCGAGTGCGGCGCCGACCTTGGCATAGGCTTCGGGCCGGGCAGCGGTCATCATGGTCATGTCGCCGGAAGCGGCCTTGGCGGCACCGCCGGAGATCGGCGCGTCGACATAGAGCAGGCCCATGGCTTCGAGGCGGGCCTCGAGCGCGATCGACCAGTTCGGGTCGACGGTGGAGCACATCACGAAGACACTGCCGGGCTTGAGGGACGCGGCCAGGCTCTGGCTGGCATTGGTGGTGGCACTGGTGGCACTGGTGGCACTGGTGCTGGCGTCAGCACTGGCGCCTGCCGTTTCGCCGAACAGCACGGCTTCGGTCTGCGCGGCGTTGACCACCACCGACACCACCACGTCGCAGGCGCTGCCGAGTTCGGCCAACGACGCGCAAGCCGTACCGCCCGCGCCCTCTGCCGCAAAGGCGGCCGCCGCCTCGGGCCGAACGTCGAACACATGCACCGCATGGCCGGCGCGCCGCAGCGACCTCGCCATGCCGCCGCCCATGGCGCCCAGGCCGATCACCCCAATTTTCAACGCCGAGTCGATGGCCATGTCTGCTCCTGAATTGCGCTGGTTATCATACAACTTTGACATGCTTGGAGCATTGGTAGAAGCCCGAAGCGCAAGGTGCGCGGGGCCCTGTCCGGTCAGTTGCGGGGGCGTGCGGGAGGCGTCGGCAGCGCCGACACGAGCGGCTGCGCGAGCCGATGTCCGGCCTGTTGCCAAAAAGAGGAATCGGCCTGCTCGATGCGCCGGATGGCGTTGCCCATGTGCGCCGCCGCGGCGGCCCTGGCCTGGTCGCGGTCGCCGGCTTCGATGGCCCGCACGATGGCGGCATGCTCGGCCAGCACCTGCTCCATGAAATCGGCGCGCCGCGCTTCGTTTGCCCGGGTCACCCGCGTGGCGCCGCGCAGAAACTGCGCAAGGTAGTCGAGCGTGCTGATGAGGAAAGGGTTGCGTGCCGCGTCGGCGATGGCGCGGTGGAACAGCACGTCTTCTTCCACACCGTCGCCGCCCTCGCGCACGGCCCGGTCGAGTGCGCGCACGGTCTGCTGGATGCGGCGCAGATCGGCCACCCGCCGCCGTTCGGCGGCAAGCCCGGCGACCTCGGCCTCGAGCGCACGCCGGACTTCGACCATCTGGATCACCGCGGTCTTGCTCTGCGCATGGTGCGCCTCGAAATTGAGCGGCGCGAAAGGCCGGGTCGCGCTGACGAAGACGCCGCTGCCCTGGCGCGAATCGACCAGCCCCAGAGACTTCATGCGCGACACCGCCTCGCGCACCACCGTGCGGCTCACCTGGAACTGTTCAACCAGCCTGGCCTCGGCGGGCAGCCGCGCGCCAGGCGCCAGCCGGCCGGTGTGGATCTCGGCGGCGAGCTGCTCCGCCACCTGGTCGGACAGGCGTGCGCCGCTGGTGACGGGAGAAAACCGCGGAGCAGGTGTTGTCATACAAAAAGAGAACTTTGGAACCGCCATGGTAGCCGCCGGGCCGCAGCCGGGCATTCGCGCATTCCCGATGCCGGCGCCGGCGTTCCTTTCCGCCCCAACGCCCACTGGCGCGGTGGCTGCCTCAGGGCTTCAAGGGCTCCAGCTGTGCGGCTCGTCCTGCGCAGCCTCGCACCAGGCGTAGAAGGCGTCGTACATCGGCATGGCCGCGGCCAGCATGGCATGGTCGTCGGCATGTTGGCGCGACAGCCCGAGCGACAGCGCAAGCAATCCGGCGCACTGGGGGGCGAGTTCAAGCCGATCGGTGTCGGCACCGCGCACGATGCGTGCCAACCGTTGCAACGCCGGACTGCGCAGATCGAAGGCCAGCAGCAGCGCATCGAAGCTGCACAGCTCACCTTCATGGGACACCGGCGCGCCCGGCAAGTCGAAGGCAACCGCCTCCAGCCGGCCTGCCTGCGCCAGCACTTCGCTGGTCGGCACATAGAAAAAGCTGGCCCGCGGATCGATGAAGCGGCGAATCAGCCACGGACAGGCGACGCGGTCGATCTTGGGACGCGCGCGGGTGATCCAACGCGAGGGCTGAAGCCCGGCCACGCCGAGATCGGGTCGCTTGCGAACACGTGGCAACGGCGCCGCACGCCAGGCGGCGATCTCTGCCGGGGCGTCCACGCCAGGTTCGCCGCCCTCGATGCCGCCCGCCAGCTTGCGTGCGTCCCAGCCGGCGGCGCACAAGGTGGCGGTGGCGGTCTCGCTCAACGTGTGGCCATGCGCGCAGTAGACGACCACCTCGCGCGGCGTTTGCGCGGCCGCAAAGGCAGCCACGTCCTCGGGAGCGCACCACTGTGCGCCGGCCAGCAGGATGGGGCTGGCGGCAAAGGCTGGCGCGCGTCGCACGTCGAGCAGCAGTGGCATGCTTGGCGAGCCGAGGCGGGCGCAAAGCTGGAGAGGCGAAATGAAAGGGATGGGTGCGGCAGAGGTGTCCACGAACGGCTCCAAGGGCGTTGCCAGCGCTTGGACGGGACACCGTCTATCCGGGGGGATTCGGGAGGCTGTGTTCCCGATGCTGCATGTTAGCGCAGGCCGATCGGCTCGCGCCGAAACACTCAAGCCCGCTGGAATCGAAAAACTGCTGTGCTGGCGCGCAGGTTGGGCAGGGTGCGGACTTCGCGGCCTTCCTGCAAGCCGAAGCTGTCGACCACACGCAGGCCGTTCTTCGCCGCCAGCACTTCAAAATCCTTGAAGGTGCCGACGCGGATGTTGGGCGTGTCGTACCACTGGTATGGCAGGCGCTTGGTCACGGGCATGCGGCCCCGCAGCACGCTCATGCGGTTGGGCCAATGCGCGAAGTTGGGGAAGGCCACCACGCCGGCGCGGCCGACGCGGGCCGTCTCCCGCAGCATGGTCTCGGCATTGCGCAGGTGCTGCAGGGTGTCGATCTGCAACACCACATCGAAGGACGCGTCCTCGAACAGGGCGAGGCCTTCGTCGAGGTTCAGCTGGATCACGTCGACGCCCCGCCGCACGCAGGCGAGCACGTTGGCGTCGGCGATCTCGACGCCGTAGCCGGTGCAGCCGCGGTGGGCCTGCAGGTGGGCCAACAGCGCACCGTCGCCGCAGCCGAGGTCGAGCACGCGCGAGCCGGGCGGCACCAGCGCGGCGATCGATGCGATGGTGGTCATGTCGCTCATGCCGGTGCTCCCGCCGTTGCCGCCGTTGCCGCAGGCGCGGACAGCTCGCGCGCCACGCTGTCGAAGTACGACCGCACCACGCCGAGGTAGCGCTGATCGTCCAGCAAAAAGGCATCGTGCCCGTGCGGCGCGTCGATCTCG
>JAQGNA010000131.1 GCA_028292075.1 Rhodoferax sp.
GAGCGTGTAGCGCTTGAGCTTGTTGTCGGCGTTGGTCACGCGATCGAAGTTCGCTTTGACGGCGTCGGCGTTGAAGTCGGTGCCGTCCTGGAACTTGATGCCCTTCTTCAGCTTGAAGGTGTAGCTCAGGCCGTCCTTGGTGGCAGTGAAGCTCTCGGCCAGCACCGGCGTCATCTTCATGCTCTTGTCGAAGCCCATCAGGCCTTGGTAGAACGACTTGGCCACCGCCTGCGACAGCGTGTCGTTCGCGTCGTACGGGTCCATCGAGGTGAAGTTGGACTGCACCGCCACGACCACGTCCTTGGCGGCGAAGGCATTCGGGGCCAGCGCGGCGGTGACGGCCAGCGCGGCGGAGAGTCGGGTCAGGGTGTGTTTCATGCAAGAACTCCAGAGTTGTCAAAAAATCCCGTTCGCCGGGGCCAGAAAACCAAAACGTACATCTGCTTCAATGTGTTGAAAGGCTCAATACGCACCGCCTACGGCATGGCGCGCCACAAAATGGCCCGGCCCCACCTGCACCAGGGGCGCCACCACGGGCAGGTCGTCCAGCGCGCGGATCGGGCTCGGAATCTCGCCGGCCATCAATTCGCGCGGGCCCTGCCGCCGGTCGGGGTCGGCCACTGGCACCGCCGCCATGAGCCGGCGGGTGTAGGCATGCTGCGGGTTCTCGAACACCGCGCGGCGCGGGCCGATCTCCACGATCTGGCCGAGGTACATCACCGCCACGCGGTGGCTCACGCGCTCCACCACCGCCATGTCGTGCGAGATGAACAGGAAGGCGATGCCGAACTCGCGCTGCAGGTCGAGCAGCAGGTTGACGATCTGAGCGCGAATCGACACATCGAGCGCCGACACCGATTCGTCGGCGATCACCACCTTGGGGTTCAGCGCCAGCGCCCGCGCGATGGCGATGCGCTGGCGCTGCCCGCCAGAAAACTCGTGCGGATAGCGTTGCGCCGCATCGGCTGGCAGGCCCACGCGCTCGAGCAGCCAGGCCACCCGGTCTTGCGCCTTCTGGCCACTGGCCACGCCGTGCACCAGCAGCGGCTCCATGATGCTGAAACCCACGGTGAGGCGCGGGTCGAGCGAAGCGAACGGGTCCTGGAAGACGAACTGGATGTCGCGGCGCAGCGCCTGCAGCGCCTTGCCCGACAGCCCGGCGATGTCGCGCCCCGCCACCTCCACCCGGCCACTGGTCATGTCCACCAGCCGCGACAGCGAACGCCCGGTGGTCGACTTCCCGCAGCCCGATTCGCCCACCAGCGACAGCGTCTCGCCGGCCTGGAGATCGAAGCTCACCTGCTCCACCGCATGCACCCGCCGGGTGACGCGGCCCAGGATGCCACTGCGGATGGGGAAGCGTGTCACCAGTTGCTGAACGCGGAGGATCGGCGGTGCATCGGCTTGCACCGTGCTCACCGCCTGGGCAGGCGGTGGTTGGTGGGATTGGCCCGCCGCGTCCATGGTCAGCAGGCCGAATCGGGCCGGCAGATCGGTGCCCTGCATCGCGCCGAGCCGCGGCACGGCCGACAACAGCGCGCGGGTATAGGCATGTCGCGGGGCCTTGAAGATCGCGCCGCATTCGCCCTCTTCGACCTTGTCGCCCTTGAGCATGACCAGCACGCGGTCGGCCACCTCGGCCACCACGCCCATGTCGTGCGTGATGAAGACCACGCCCATGCGCATTTCCTGCTGCAGGCTGCGGACCAGCGTGAGGATCTGCGCCTGGATGGTCACATCGAGCGCAGTGGTGGGTTCGTCGGCGATCAGCAGCGACGGCTTGCACGACAGCGCCATGGCGATCATCACCCGTTGACGCATGCCGCCGGAGAGCTGATGCGGATAGCGCCCGAGCACGTTCTTCGCCTCCGGAATGCGCACCAGATCGAGCATGCGCAGCGCCTCCGCACTGGCGGCGGAACGGCTCGCGTGCTGGTGCAAGCGGATCGACTCGGCGATCTGGTCGCCCACCGGGAACACCGGGTTGAGCGAGGTCATCGGCTCCTGGAAGATCATGGCGATGTCGGCGCCGCGGATGCCGCGCATCGTCGTCTGGCTGGCCCGGGCCATGTCAAGCGTGCGGCCATCGCGCCGCGTGAAGTTCATGGCACCGCTGGCGATGCGCCCGCCGCCCTGCTCGATGAGCCGCATGATCGCGAGCGACGAGACCGATTTGCCCGAGCCGGATTCGCCGACGATGGCCAGCGTCTTGCCGGCGTCCACGTCGAACGACAGGTTCCTTACCGCCTCGACGGTGCGCTCGCGCGTCTCGAAGCGAACGCTCAGGTCGCGTACTTCAAGCACCCGCTCGGCTGGGCGAGGCGTGCCATCCGCAACTGCGGGGGCTCCGGTGGTGGCCAAGGTCAAGGCGCCTGCTCCTCGGTGCCGTAGATGGAACACACCGGCGGCTGGCCGACGCGGGCATAGCCGCGGTACATGCCCTCGGTGTTGAACGGCATGCAGACCTCGCCGCGCGCGTCCACCGCAATGAGCCCGCCTCGGCCGTCGATGCGCATCAGCTTGTCGTCGACCACGCGGTGGGCCGCCTCCTGCAAGGACAAGCCGGCGTATTCCATGAGGGCCGACACGTCGTAGGCGGCCACGGCACGGATGAACATCTCCCCAGAGCCGGTGCACGACACGGCCACCCGGTCATTGGCATAGCAGCCGGCGCCGATCACCGGCGTGTCGCCCACGCGGCCGACCCGCTTGTTGGTCATGCCGCCGGTGGAAGTGGCGGCGGCAAGCCGGCCCTGGCCGTCCATGGCAACGGCGCCCACGGTGCCGAACTTCCGGTCGGGATCGATGGGTGCGGCATCGGCACGGGGGTCCGCATCGGCACTGGCATTGACTTGCGCTGTGGCCTCGGCCGTGGCGCCGTCGTGGTCGAGCATCGCCCCACCTTCGGCCTGGCGCGCACGCAACAGCTGGGCATGACGCTCGGGCGTGTCGAACCAGCTTGGATCGACCAGTTCCACCCCATAGGGCGCCACAAAGTCTTGTGCGGCGGGGCCGGCCATCAGCACATGGCCGCTGTGCTCCATGACGGCGCGCGCCGCCAGCACCGGGTTGCGCACCCGGGTCACACCGGCCACCGCACCTGCCTGCAACGTGGCACCGTCCATCACGCTGGCGTCCAGTTCATGGCCGCCGGCCTCGGTGTAGACGGCACCCTTGCCGGCATTGAACAGCGGGCACTCCTCCAGCAATCTCACGGCTTCGGTGACCGCATCGAGCGCGGGCGCGCCGGCGGCCAGCAATGCGGCGCCGGCATCGAGGATGTCGCGCAGGGCGTCGCGGTAGCGCTGCTCCAGCGCCGGGTCCATGGCCGCCCGCAGGATGGTGCCGGCGCCGCCGTGAATCGCAATGACAGGAATTTTGTGCATGGGTTTGGTGCTAGTTTTTGGCCTCGGCGGGCCCGGGCCGCATCGCCCTGGTGCGCGTCGCTTTTCGGGCGGTGCCACCGGTGCCGGATGCCGCAGATTCTTCCAGATAAAGCCAGGGCATGACGGACCGGGTCAATTGCTGGGCCGCATCGAGCGAGCCGTCCGCCCGGTAGGCGACGGCCGCACACAGCGCCTCGATGGTGGCCAACACGGCTGCGTTGGAGGCGGCCGCGAACTGGCGGTTGGCGCGCGTGTACAAGACCACGCCGGCAAGGGGCACCAAAGGCGATGTGGCGTCGTCGGTGAGCCCTAGCACGTCGGCCCCGCGCGCGCGCGCCAGGGCGGCGAGGCGCACGGTGTCGTCCAGGTAGCGAGGGAATGCGATGGCGATCACCAGGTCGCCCTTTTCAACCCGCGAGAGCTGCCGTGCGGCATGCGTGGGGCCACCGGTCTGGGCCAGCGACTGCACCGACGGGCAATACGGATCGAGCCCATGCTGAAGCAGGCCGGCCAGGTAGCCGCTGGACCCGAACCCCAGCACCAGCACACGCCGTGCCGCCAGAATCAGATCGACCGCCCGGGTGCAGACTTCGCCACTGAGCGACTGGCGCGTGGCCTCGAGGTTTTGCTGGTCTTCCTGCAGCGCCGCGAGCATGGTCGACAGGCAGCTCGACGGCCGCTGCAGCTCGTGGCGCAGGCGCTCCACCGGCGCCAGGGTGGACTCATAGCCCTTGGCCAGTTCGGCGCGAAATTGCGGATAGCCGTCGAAGTCGAGTGCGCGGGCGAACCGGTTGGCCGTGGCCACCGACACCCCGACCTCGCCGGCGAACTCCTCGATCATGAGGGTGGCCGCGCGGAACGGGTTGCGCAGCACATGGTCGGCCATCTTGCGGTGCGCCGGCGTGAGTTGCGGGTGCGCCTTGGCAATGCGGTCGAGCACGCCAACGCCGGCAAACATGCCGTTCCACACGCCACCCTCCCCGGTTGCCTGTCCCATCTTGCCGTCGCCTCCAATGAAAATATCGATTCATTTGAACAAGCAAAATGTAAGCCAGTTTTCAGACGAAAAGCGATATGTACTTATAGGGAGATCCCAGGGATCACCCCAGTCGCGTAACCCGGTATGCGTTGGTCAGCTGGCGCCGGGCATGGCGGATGGCGCCGTCGACGACTCGATGAAGGCCGCCAGCGCCGCGCTCCATTCGGCCGAATCGGGCTCCACGTCGGCCAGCGATTCAACCGCCACCCGGGCGTCATTCAGCATCTTCAACGAGGCCTCGTTGACCCGCGCCTGGTGCGGCTTTTTTTCCAGATAGATCACGCGCCGGATGCCCAC
>JAQGNA010000155.1 GCA_028292075.1 Rhodoferax sp.
CGTCAGGTCGGGCAACAGGTTGGCCCAGGTCGTCTTGACCCACATCGGCTTGGCGCCCAGGCTCGCGGCGAAGCCGTTCATCAGGTCGACATCGATGCCCTCGTAGGCGCCGTCCGCCTTTTGGAAGCTGAAGGGTTTGTAGTCTCCCGGGGTGCAGATGCGCAGCGTGGCCGCGGACTGCACGGTGTCGAGGTGCGACATGGCCGCCGCGGCAGCAACAGCCGTCGACGAACCGGAGGACGGCGGCGTCATGCAGCCGGCCAGGATGGATGCCAAGAGGCCAAGACCGGCCAGGGGAGCGAAGCGCATGCAAACCTCCAAGAATGAGTGAAGCCGCCATTCTGGGGCCGCCGGGCGAAGTCGGGCCGGAGAACACCAAGGCAACCAGGAAAACAATGCTGAAGGCGGTGGGCGGGCAATGCCGGTACGGCGCTCGGTCAGCGCACCCACGTCACCGGCCGATGACGTGATGACGTGATGACGTGATGACGCGACGACACCTTTCAGCCCTCGAACTGCGGATGCAGCTGGCGAATGCGGTTCATCGCCATGCCGGCCGCCGCGGTGCGTGTCTCCACGCCCATCTTCACGTACACCCGCTCGAGGTGCTTCTTCACCGTGGCCGGGCTGCTGCCCAGAATCTCGCCGATGTCGCGGTTGGTCTTGCCCTTGACAAGCCAGTACAGCACCTCTGCCTCGCGGCCGGTGAGCTTGAAGCTCAAACTCATGGCGTCGATCACCGCCGCGTCCGACACCTCGCGCATCACGATGAGCCAGTCGCCCCCGCCCTCGCTGTCGCCGGTTTGCTGGTGCAGCCGAAAGCTCAGGCTCTGGGCGCCCTGCGCCACGCTCAGGCGCGGTGGTTCCACCGGCGGCGCGCCGTTCGCGGCCAGCGCGTCCAGGGCGGGCAGGTGTTGTTGCAGCCATGCGATCACCGGCTGCGGCGCGGTGTTGGCCAGTTGCGGTGAGTGCGGCAGCGGCGGTTCAAAGTAGCGCCGCAGAAGCTCGCGCGCCAGTGGCGTCTGCCACATCAGCCGGCCGTCGCTGGCGCGCACGGTGATGCTCGCGTAGCCAAAGGCGTCGAGCGCATTGCGGGCCTGGCCAGCCTGGCGAACCTCCTGGCGGGCCCGGCGGGCGCCTTGCAGGTGCACGTTCATGCGGGCCAGCACCTCCTTGGGCTTGATCGGCTTGGTGACGTAGTCCACCCCGCCCGCCTCCAACGCGGCCACCAGGTGCTCGGTCTCGGTGAGGCCGGTCATGAAGATGATGGGAATGTGGGCCGTGGCCGGCAGCGCCTTCAGGCGGCGGGCCACCTCGAAGCCATCCATGCCAGGCATCATGGCGTCGAGCAGCACGATGTCCGGCACGGCCTGGGCGGCGCGCTGCAACGCGGTTTCGCCACTGGTGGCCACCAGCACGGTGTAGCCCGATTCGTCGAGCGCGTCGTGCAGCACGGCCAGGTTGTCGGGCACGTCGTCGACGATCAGCACCACGTCGCAGTTGCTGCGGTCGAGCGTGCCATCGGCGGGCAGTGCCACGGTGGCGGGTTCGGTCGACGGCGGTTCAAGGGGAAGCGGCGGCATGGGGTCTGGGCGGTGCTTCGGCCAGCAGTCGGCCGATGGTTTCAAACTGGAATTGTCGGGCCAGGCCGCGGATCTCGTTGACCAGCGCCGTGCAGGCCGGCTCCTCGGTCTCGATGCTGCCGAGCTGGTTCAACACGCCCCGGTAATAGCCGAGCTGCACCACCTCGGCCAGCGCAAGCAGGCGCGCCTCGCTGGGCCAGACGCGGACCGCGCCGGAAGGTACATCGGGCGCCGGCGCGGGGGGTGCAGTTTCGGTCCACTGCAGGGCAAGCTGGCGCTCAAGCCAGTCGAGCAGCTCGCTGTGGCGCACCGGCTTGACAATGAAGTCATCGGGGCGAATGCCGACGTCGTTGTCGAGCGCCTTGTCGAAGGCATTGGCCGAGACGATGGCGATGCGGACGGCGGGTTGCACCGTGCCGCCGGCGGTCGCCAGCGGCTTGTCGTAACCCGCGGCGCGAATCCTTCGAATTGTTTCCCAACCGTCGATGCCGGGCATGGCCAGGTCCATCAGCACCACATCGGGCCGGTAGCCGCTGGCCAGCAGGTCGAGCGCGTCATGGCCGCTGGCGGCGGTGCGCAGCTCGAAGCCGATGGGCGTCAGCCACTGCACCAGCAGCTCGCGGTCGGCCTCCTCGTTGTCGACGACCAGCAGCCGGCGGCGCGGACCGAGGTAGCCACGGCGCTGGGGCCTCGGGCTGGCGGATGTCAACGACCGCGGACCGATCGTCGACGGATGCAGTTCCGGCAGGAACAGCTTGATGCGAAAGACGGCGCCGGGCCCGCTGCCGTCGGGCGACGGCCCGGCATCCTGCTGGCTTGTCACGGTCATCTCGCCGCCCATCAGGTCGGTCAGCATCTTGGCGATGGTGAGGCCGAGGCCGGCGCCGGGCGTGGCATGGCTGCTGGCGGTGCCGCGGGCGAACGGCTCGAAGATGCGCGCCAGCTCCGGTGCGGCCAGGCCGGGTCCGCTGTCCGCGATCTCGATGAGCGCCAGCTCGCGGGCATAGCGCACGGCGAGCCGCACATGGCCCTGCGCGGTGAACTTGATGGCATTGCCGAGCAGGTTGATGAGGATCTGCCGCACACGTTTTTCGTCGGCGCGCACCACCTCGGGCAGCACGCCCTCGGGCACGAAGCGAAAGGCCAGCCCCTTGGCGCGGGCCTGGGCTTCGAACATCTCGCACATCTCGTGCATGGTGTCCGCAAAGCGCATCGGCTTGACGTTCAGCGTGAGCTTGCCCGACTCGATGTGGGCGATGTCCAGCGTGCCCTCGATCAGCGACAACAGGTGCTCCCCGCCGCGCCTGATCACGCTCACCGCCTGTTGACGGTGCGGTGGCACGGCCGTGTCTTCGCCCATCAACTGGGCATAGCCGAGGATGCTGTTGAGCGGCGTCCGCAGTTCGTGGCTGATGGCGCTGATGTAGCGGCTCTTGGCCTGGTTGGCCTGGTCGGCGGCCTGGCGCGCGCGCTCGGCCACCAGCCGGGCGTCCTGCAGGGCCTGGTCGGTCTGGCGGTGCAGTTCGATCTCGCGCTGCAGCAGGTGCGTCTGGCGGTTGGATTCCTCCTGCGCCACCTGCCGGCTCTTGTGCGCCAGCACCAGCCACCAGGCCACGATGCCGGCCGTCACCAGCAGCGCCATGTAGGCCTTCATGAAGCCCGAGCGCAACGCGGCTTCCATCGCGCCAAGAATGTCGGCATTGGTCACGACCAGCGCGAGCGCCCTCAGTTCCTGGTAGTACAGCAGGCCGAACACGGTGGCCAGCAATGGCACCACCACCAGCATCAAGAGGATGAAGTGGCCCAGGCCGGTGTCGAGGTAGGGCCAGATGCGGCGCGGCAGCAGCCAGCGCAGGGCAGCAGACCACTGCACCGACAGCGCTGCATGCGGCTTGCAGAGGTCGCCGCAGCGGGCATCGAGTGTGCAGCACAGCGAGCAGATCGGCCCCTGGTACGCAGGGCAATGCGCCATGTCCGGGCCTTCGTACGGGCGTTCGCAGATCACGCAGTTTTGGAGGGCGTAGCGCTGGTGGCTGGCGTCATCCTGTGGGGTGGGTTCGACGCTGCCGGGCTTGCGGACATCCGTTCTGGCCGAGCCCGTAGGAGCCTGGCGTCGCTGTGACGGCACTTAGACAGGCTCAGTGCGAACGGGGTGGGGTTGAACTGGATCGGCGCGCACGCTGCGCCAGTCGACTTGCGGCCCGCGCGCGATGTAGTAGCGGCCCCGGGTCCA